>NZ_JBSFWR010000023.1:0-94700 GCF_053594915.1 Kitasatospora sp. NPDC002543
CGAGGAAGCCACCTCGGGCTCGGTCATCGCGAAGGCGGAGCGGATCTCGCCGTCCAGCAGCGGCCGCAGCCAGCGCTCACGCTGCTCGGCGCTGCACGGCCCCTGGGGGTCGTTGATGACGACCTCTCCGAGTGACATCCGGTACTTGGCCATCCGCCAGGCCAGCTTCGTCTCGACGAGCCCGTTGGCAGGGCCGGAGGAGTGCAGGAAGGCGGCGATCTCCTGGGCGTCGACGCCCTCCCCGCTGGGGAGCGCGCCGCTGAGCGGGTAGGAGTCCCCCTGCCAGCCCTGGACGATGACGGTTCCCCAGGTGGGGCCGCCCTTCTGCCATCCGGGAAGCCTGCCGAGGAGCTGCCCGGCGAAGGTCTCCCGCCCGTCGTTGTGGACGAGGACGGGGGTGTCGCCCGCGAGCACGAAGTACGTGTGGAGCTCGTCGACGGTGAGGTTGTAGGCGGGAGCGGGAGCGCTCCGGTGCTGTACGGAGACGACCTCGACGGCCGCACCGGTGTCGGTGCGCAGGGTGTCGCCGGGCCGGAGGCCGGCCGCGTCGGTCCACCGGCCGGTGTTCTGCGCCCAGAAGGGGTGGCTGTCGGTGGCGGTGAGGACGGACTCCGCGCCGTCCGGGCCGGCGACGGTGAGTTCGGTGAACTCGGTGTCGTTCGGGCTGGAGATGGTCGCCCGGACGGTCCGCGGACCGGACACGCCGGTCTGCGGGTCGGCGGCCGCGACGGCGTCGCCCACGCGGACCTGCTCGATCGGGCGGGTCGTTCCGTCGGCCATCATGACGAGGGTGCCGGCGGGGAAGCTGTTGAAGCCGGGAATGCGGTCGAGGAACTTCCGGACGAGTGGTGCCGCCTTCCTGGCCTGGTTGGCGGTCCACTTGGCGACCGCGCCGCCGACGTCCGCGAGCTTCGGGCCCCACTTGAGGGCCTCCTTGGCGATGTCCTTGACGCTCTTGAGGCCGACCAGCGCGCCGGCGCAGCCGCTCACGACGTCGGAGGTGTCGGCGTAGTCGGCGAAGCCCTCGCCGACGTACCAGACGCAGTTGACGACTCCGGCGGCCGGGCCGACCTCCGGGACGTAACTGGCGAGGTGGAGAACGGTGTGACCCGTGCTGGAGAACCAGTCGTACCAGGTCCGGAAGAACTCGGACGGAGCGTTGTAGTCGCGCAGCACCGACAGCGCCGCCTGCTCCGCCATCCGCCGGATCGTGTCCTCCCGCTGCGCCTGCCGGACGGCGTCCAACTGGGCGTTCTCCGCGATGGCGCGGGCCTCGTCGCGGCTCTTCCCGGCGTTCTCGGCGGACTGCCGGGCGGAGGCGACGGCGGCGTACGCGACGTCCGCGGAGCCGCGCGCGGCTGCCGCGCTGGCCGCCGCGTAGGTGGCCGAGTTCTGCGCGGACTCGGACGCCCGGGTGGCCGTGGCCTGGGCGGCGCGGGCGGCGGCGGCGTAGCCGGCGGCCTTGGCCGCGGACGCGTCGGCGTTGTCGGCGGAGGTCTTGGCCTGCTGTGCGAAACCGGCCGCCGCCGTGGCCGCGTCCTTCGCCTGGGCGGCCGCGGCGTTGGCGGCGTCGGAGGCCCCGGCGGCGACGGCCGCGTACTGGGCGGCCTGGGCGGCGTTCTGCCGGGCGAGGGCCACGACCTGTGCAGCGCCGTTGATGGCGTTGTCGATCGTGGCGACGTGCGTCGCCGTCAGGTTGTCCTGCTGCTGGGCCTGGTACTGGCCGGTCTCCAGGAAGTCGGCGAGGACCGCGTAGGGGCCGTCCATGGCGATGCGGGCAGCGGACTTGACCTCCGCGCCGCCGGTCTCGATCAACCGGGAGGCCGTGAGGCGGTCGTCGACCGCCTTGGCGTCGTACTGGCCGCGGGCGAGGAAGGTGACGAGGGAGTCGGGGGTGTTGGTCTCCAACGCGGCCTTGGCGGCCTGCTGGAGGTGGGTCCCGCCGGTCTCGGCGAGCTGGGAGACCTTGACCCGGTACTGGCTGAGCGCCGCGGTGTGCCGGCCGGTCCGGAGGAAGTCGTGGACGACGGCGCCGTCGCCGGTCAGCGCGGTCCGGGCCGCGGCGCGGACGGTGTCGTACTCGCTGTTGTCGGCGAGGTATCGGGTCTCGGTGCGCTCGTCTTGTTCGGACGAGGTCCGCCAGGCGGTGCGGACGTAGTCGACCACGGCCTCGTCGCTGCCGGCGAGGGCGTACTCGGCGGCGGACTTGGCCCACGGGCCGCGGACCTTGAGGGCGGCGAGTGCCATCCTGCGGCCGTCGGCGACCACGGTGGCCGGGTCGGTGCCGGGCTGGGAGGCCCGGGCGGCGAGCTGTACCGCCTCCTGGTCCAGACGTTGGGCTGTGGCCTTGGCGTCGTCGGTCGCCTGCAGGCCGGCGTCGTAGTCGGCCTTCAGGTCCTGGGCCTGGACGATGCCGTCGGCCGTGCGGGAGTTCTGCTCCTCGGTCTCGGCGGCCAGCGCCTGGGCGTGGACCAGTCGGGCCTTGGCGAGGGCGGCGTCGGCGTCGGCGGCGGCCTGCCGGGAGCTCTCGGCGTGGGCGGCGGACTGCTGGGCCGCTGTGGTGGCGTTGCCGGCGTTGGCGGCGGCGTTGCGCGCGGACTCGGCGGCCCTGGTGGCGCGGTCGGCGGCCGAGTTGGCGGCGTCGCGGGCCTCGGCGGCGGCCTGGCCGGCGTCCTTGGCGAACTTGGCGGCGGCGTTGGCGGAGCGGGTCGCCTCGGCGGCGTTGCGGCGGGCCGTGGCCGCGGCCCGCCTGGCCTCGGCGGACGAGGCCCCGGCCTGGTCGGCGTAGCCGACCGCCTGGTCGGCCGCGTCGGCGGCGGCGTTCACGTTGGCGACGGCGGACGCCGCCTTCTCCGCCGCGTACTGGGCCTCGACCGCGGCCTTGGAAGCGTTGTCGGCGGCGGCGCCGGCGGCGCGCGCCTGGGCGGCGGCTTGGGTGGCGGCGGCGGCCGCGCCCTCGTCGACCTTGCCCTCGGCGGCGGAGGCGAGGGCGCGGGTCGTGGCCTGGGCGGCCCCGGCGGCGGCGGCCGCGGCACGGCCGGCGGCCGCGGAGGCGACGTTGGCGGCCTGGACGGCGGCCCGGGCCGCGGCGATCGAGGCCCGGGCCGCGTCGGCGGCGCGCTGGGTGGCCTCGGCGGCGCGCCTGGCGGCGGCCGCCGCCCGCTGGGCGTCGTTCTGGGCGGCACGGGTCTCGGCGAGGGCCTCGTCGGTGGCCTTCTTGGCGAGGGCGGCGGCCTCGACGGCGCGGTCGGAGGCCTCCTTGGCGGCGTCCTTCTTGCGTGACGCCTCCGCACCGGCCTGCTGCGCCTGTTGGACCAGCTGGTCGATGGTCGCGTGCTCCTGGTCCCGGGCGGCGGCGATGTGCTGGCCGGTCTCCAGGAAGGTGCGGATCTCCTCCGGGCCGCCGTCGAGGGCGATCTGGGCTGCCTGCTGGGTGGCGGGGCCGCCGGTCTCGAGGAGCTGCGAGACCCGGACCCGGTCGTCGGTCTCCTGGAGCGAGAACCGGCCCTGCTCCAGGAAGGCCTGGACATCGGCGACCGGCTTGTCCAGCACCGCGAGGGCAGCGGCCTTGGTCCGGGGGCCGGCAGCCTCGGCGATCTGGGAGACCAGGACCCGCTGGTCCTGCTCCAGCGGGTTCTTCCAACCGTCCTTGGTGAAGGCGGCGACGTCCTGGTCGGTGCCGGCGAGCGCCGCCTCGGCGGCCGCGCGCAGCCGGGGGCCGCTGACGGTGACCATCTGCAGGACGGCCGCCCGGCCGTCCTTCGCCTCGGCCTTGGCCAGCTCGCCGTCCTGCGGGCTCTGCGGCGTGCCGAGGAACAGCCGGACCTGGTCCGCGGTCCCGGTGAGGGCGATCTCGGCGGCCGCCCGGACGCTCGGGCCACCGTCCTTCCAGGCCCTCAGCACCCGCGCACGGTCCGTCAGCGGCGGGGCGGGCGTCGTCCCGTCCGCCATCGCGGGGGCGACGGACAGCGTGGACGCGAGCAGTGCGACCGGCAGCACCGTGCGGCACAGCAGCCTCAGCCCAGCCCTCCTTCCCCGGTGTTCCAGGCCATTCGAAACTGAACTCATGAATTCCTCGCAAAAAGTCGACGGGGTGATTCCGGGCAGCGCGGGGTGCGGCCTCGGGAATCCCTCCGATTTCTGGCCGTGCGCATCGGTTCACCGCAATGGGTGGTGCTCCATCAGAGTCGGCTCCGGCGATCGAATCAAGTGCCGGCAAAGCGGCGGCACATGTCTGTTTCAGCCGTCTTGTCAGGGATGCGTGTCCTCCCTTGTCGACCGGGCAAGGCGCTGTGAGGGAAGGGCGTGCGTGCTCGGGGCACCGTGGGGCTGCGGTGACCGCCGGCCGCCCTCACGGGTCGACGGGGCGCACAGGACTGCCGACGCGATGCGAAGTCCTGTCGACGCAGTGCAAAAAAGTCCGGGCCGCGCCCCTGTCAGAATCCTCCAGCAGCCACTCGCGCAGAATTACGTCTCAATTCGGCCGCACACCCGCCATCGGGCGTGATGCCGATTCCTTGGGTTCTCGTCCCGGAGAACCGTTATTCCTGGTGTTGTCCCGAATCGATGAGGAGTTATGAAGAACATTTCAGGCAAGCGCGGTATGACGGCCGTGGCGACCGCTCTCGTTCTGTCCACGGTGGCGGGCTGGGGCACCGCTTCGGCGGCGCCCGCCGGTGCCGCGCCGACCGCGGGGGCGGATGCGCCACCCACCGCGGTGGAGACCTTCGCCTACCCCGGTTCGGCGCAGATCCTGGCAGCGCGGGGGATCACCCTGACGCGTGGCGACGGGGGCGTCACGCTGGCCGACTGCGGAAAGGCCGGGAGCTTCCAGATCAAGGTGCGGGCGATCACCACGCCGCCGAACCCTAACGACGAGATCTGCTTCGCCGCACCGGGGGCCTCCGGGTACCTGGCGCTGTCGATCCCGAACGCGTACCGGGTCAGCACGTACGGCCGCTCGGTGAGGGCGAGCCTGTCGACGGACCAGAAGCCCACCGAGACGGTTGACATCGCCGCGGGCGGGACGAAGGGCATCGGGGAGACGCTGGACCCGAACAGCCGGGCGGTCCTCCTCGAACTGCGCGTCACCGGATCCACCGCCACCTCGCCCGCCCCCCAGCCCACCGACCCGGCACTCGCCTTCACCGCCAAGATCGACGTCGGTGACGGCAAGCGCTCCTGCACCGGCACGCTGGTGGACCGGTACTGGCTGATGACGGCGGCGTCCTGCTTCACCGACACCCCGAACGACCTGTCCACCGTCACCGCCGGCGCGCCGAAGGACAGGACCACCGTCACCGTCGGCCGCACCGATCTCACCAACACCGGCACCGGCGCGGTCGTCGACGTGGCCGAGCTGTTGCCGCGCACCGACCGCGACCTGGTGATGGCCCGCCTGGCCACGCCCGTCGACGGCATCGCGCCGGCCACGATCGCCGGCACCGCGCCCACGGCCGGGGACAACCTGCGCATCCCGGGCTACGGCCGCACCGCCACCGACTGGGTGCCCACGAAGCTGCACACCACCACCCACGCGGTCTCCGCGGTCACGGCGACCGGTGTCGACACCGCGCCGGCCGCGGGCCAGGCCGCGCTCTGCCAGGGTGACGCCGGCGCCCCCACCCTGCGTGACACGAACGGCGCCACGGAACTGGCGGCCATCGCCACCCGCTCCTGGCAGGGCGGCTGCCTGGACACTCCGTCGACCGAGACCCGCACCGGCGCCAGCGCCACCCGCGTGGACGACCTGGGTCCCTGGGTCAAGGTGCTGAGCTACCGCACGGCGGAGGTCAAGGCAGGCCTGCACGTCCAGATCGTCGGCGGCAACGACGCGCTGTGGGACACCGCCGTCGACCGCAGGACGAACAGCTGGCTCGGCAAGTGGTCGCTGATCGACAGCAGTTCGCTGACCGCGGTGGACAGCGTCACGATCGGCGACACCGTGCACGTCTTCGTGGTCGGAGCAGGCCGGGTCTACACGAAGGACGGCACGGTCGGCGGCGCATGGACCCCGTGGCGTGAGGTGCCCGGCGGCGCCGTCGGTGTCCGGGGCATCACCGCGACCGCTCGCGGCAATACCGTCAGCCTGCAGATCCTCGGCTCGGACAAGACGGTGTGGGACGCCACCATCGACTACGGCACCGGCAGCTGGAACGGCTGGGTGAAGCTCGGCGACAACACCGCCGACCACCTCAGCAGCGCCACCACCTCCGACAACGTGGTCCACCTGTACTCCGTCGGCACCACCGGCAGGGTCTACACCCGCGACAAGCTGACCAACGGCAGCTGGACCCCGTGGGGCGAGATCCCCGGCGGCGCCGTCGGTGTCCGGGGCATCACCGCCGCCGCCCGCGGCTACACCGTCGACCTGCAGATCATCGGCGGCATCGGCGACCTGTTCACCACCTACGGCCACTACGACCTCGGCAGCTGGGACCAGCAGTGGCAGAAGGTCAGCGACAACCACTTGAAGGCGATCAGCAGCAGCGCCGAGGGCAACGTCGTCCATGTCGTCGCCGTCAACGAGGACAACATGGTCTACAGTCGCGACGCCGACTACAACACCGACCAGTGGACGCCGTGGAGCGAGATCCCCGGTGGCGCCACCGGCGTGAAGGCCATCACGGCCACCACCACCGGCTGACCGTCCCGATCGGGTGGGCGGCCGGGGGGATCCCGGGCGCCCGGCAGGCCCCGCAGTCACTCGCCACCGGGCTCGGACCGAGCCCGGTGGCGGTGTTCGCACGCCGAGACCTGTGGGCGGCCCTGAAGGCCCCGGCCGACCTCGGCGGCCCCGACGATGCCCGTCCGGGCGCTCCGGCAACGATTCGCCCACCTCCCGCCCACCCGCCCCGACCAGCTCCCGGAGTGAGGAAGCGGCCCCTTCCGCCAGGACCGCCCGGAAGCGCCCCGACCGGACTCGCTCGTTGTCTCTGTGCCCCACGGGAGGCGATGATGTCGAGGGGGACTCGGCTGGTCCGGGTTGGGTT
This sequence comes from Kitasatospora sp. NPDC002543, assembly GCF_053594915.1. Classification (NCBI taxonomy): domain Bacteria; kingdom Bacillati; phylum Actinomycetota; class Actinomycetes; order Kitasatosporales; family Streptomycetaceae; genus Kitasatospora; species Kitasatospora sp. NPDC002543. The sequence continues at coordinate 6,993 of NZ_JBSFWR010000023.1, forward strand.
CGGGAGAGGGGAATCGTCGGTGGGGGCGTCGGTGGGGTCTCAGGCGGAAGCGTGGGACAAGGGCTTGTCTGCGAAGGACCGGTTCGAGCGCTGGCGGGACGTGCTGGGGAAGGCGCGGGAGTGCGAGACGACCAGCGCGCACGCCGACAGCTTCGAGGCGGACTTGCGGCGGACGGAGCTGGGTCCGGTCGCGCTGATGGCGTCGTCGTTCCCGTCGGCGCGGTTCCGGCGTACGGAGCGCATGATCCGGCGCTCGGACCAGGAGTTGTACTACCTGACGCTGCTGACCTCCGGAGTGCACGGACTCAGGCGCGGCCGGGACCAGGCGGAGACGTTCGCTGCCGGGGACCTCGCCCTCATCGACACCTCCACCCCGCACGACGTGCGGATGGTCGGGGAACGGCACCCCGAGGAGGACGGTCCGCGAGTCACCGCTCTGGGCGTCAACCTGCCCCAGTCGTTGCTGCCGGTGCCCCGGCCCCTGGTGCGCGGCCTGCTGGGGCGGAGGCTTTCCGCGCGCGCGGGTTCGGGGGCGCTGCTCGGGCAGTTCCTGATCGGGCTGGACCGTCAGGGAGCCGCGCTGCGGCCGACGGAGGCGGCCCGGCTGGGGACGGTGGTGGCCGACCTGACGGCGGCCTGGATCGCGGGGGAGCTCGAAGCCGAGCACACGCTGTCCGAGGAGTCCCGGCAGCGGGCCATGATGGAGAGCATCCGGGCGTTCGTCCGGCGCAATCTCCACGACCCCGGACTGACCCCACCGGCGATCGCGGCCGCGCACCACATCTCCGTCAGCCATCTGCACCGCCTGTTCACCCGGCATTCCGGTGGCGAGACCATCGCCGCCTCCATTCGTCGTCAGCGACTGGCCAGGGCCCATCGGGACCTGGCCGACCCGGCACTGCGGGGTACCCCGGTCCATGTCGTCGCGGCGGCCTGCGGCCTCCCGCGCGCGGCCGAGTTCAGCCGCGCGTTCAAAGCCCAGTACGGGATCTCACCCCGGGAGTGCCGCCGCCAGGCGCTGCTCGCGGGGGCGGCAGGCGGTGGCGGCGGCACCGGTGACAGGGCGGCCCCGGAAGCCGCTCAGGGAGCCGCCGCGCAGACGGACGGGAACGGCGCCGGCGTCGGGACCGTCCGCGTGTGAGAACTCCCGGGTGGCGTTCCCCCGTGGGACAGGCAGTGTGACGTCCCGTCACCTGACCGCGGGCAGCGTCGATCACCGGACCGGCCCGCAGGGCGGACGCCGTCGTCAACTTCCCTCCGTGGTCGTGCTTTTGGCTCGATCTCCGACTCATTCGGGGGTGACGCCAGGGACTGTCGATTGTCTTGACATGCACGCGCAACGTGCGTTTAACCTGTCGGGCACTACCCGCTAGTAGTGTCAACCTACAAGCGGGCGGCGAATCGCGCGAGAGTGCCTCCGGCAATGCCGCGGGGGCGCTTCGTGATGCGCTGCACCGAGAGTCGCTCGTGCCCCCGCTGCGCCGTCAGACTCACACCGGGAGAGCCCATGAGGTCCGCCGCACAGTCGACCACCGCACCGACCGCCCTGCTGACCGACCTCGTCATCGGCCTCACGCCGTTCCAGCAGCCGGATGCGGGGCTCGTCGAGGCCGTGTCCCGCGCGGGCGCGCTGGGTGTGCTGGACCTCGGGGCGGGGGACCGCCGCGCCCGCGAGGAACTCGCCACCCTCCGCGGGCGGTTCACCGGCCGGTTCGGCGTCAGGGTCGGCCCCGGCTGCGGGTTCGACCTCGCCGAGCTGCGCTCGCGCGGCGGTGCGGGACCGGACACCGTGGTACTGGCCGAGGGCGCCCCCCGCCGGAACGCGGCCGAACTGGCCGGTGCGTACCGCCTGTTGGTCGAGGTCACCGATCTCGCGCAGGCACTCGCGGCGGTCCGCGCCGGCGCGCACGGGCTGATCGCGCGCGGCAGCGAGAGCGGCGGCCCGGTCGGTGAGTTGAGCACCTTCGTGCTGCTCCAGCAACTGCTGGCAGCGCCCGGGATCGGGGTGCCGGTCTGGGCCGGCGGTGGCATCGGCCTGCGCACCGCGGCGGCGGCGGTGGCCGGCGGGGCGGCCGGAGTGGTGCTGGACAGCCAGCTCGCGCTGCTCGCCGAGTCGGCGGTTCCGCAGGAGATCGCGGCGGCCGTGCGCCGCATGGACGGGTCCGAGACGGCGGTGGTCGACGGGTGCCGGGTGCTGCAGAGGGCCTCCTCCGGCGAATCGCCGGGAGCTCGGCTGATGGTCGGTCAGGACGGTTTCCTGGCAGGCAGATTCGCCGATCGATGGAGAACGGCCGGGGCGGCGGTCCGCGCGGTCCGGGACGCCGTGCTGGACGCACTGCGGGCCGCGGCCGCGCCCGGTGCGGCGTCGGCGCTGCTCGGGCCCGGTACGCCGATGAGCCGGGCGCTGGGGACCGGACTGCCCGTGGTGCAGGGCCCGATGACCAGGGTCAGCGACCAGCCGGGGTTCGCGGCCGCGGTGGCCGAGGCGGGTGGCCTGCCGGTGGTGGCCCTCGCCCTGGCCGGCCCGGAGCAGACCCGTGACCTGCTGGCGGAGACCGCCGCCGCCCTCGACGGACAACCCTGGGGCGTAGGGGTGTTGGGCTTCGCGCCGGAGGAGGTGCGGAGCGCCCAGCTCGCCGAGGTGCTGGCGGCGCGGCCCACCCACGCGGTGATCGCGGGCGGGCGCCCGTCGCAAGCCCGGGTGCTGGAGGAGGCGGGTGTCCGGACCTTCCTGCACGTGCCCTCCCCGGGGCTGCTGAAGCAGTTCCTGGAGGACGGGGCCCGCCGGTTCGTCCTGGAGGGCTCGGAGTGCGGCGGACACGTCGGGCCCCGGCACAGCTTCCCGCTGTGGGAGGCGCAGTCGGCGGTGGTGGAGGACTTCCTGGCCGCCGCGCGGGACAGCCCTCAGGTGGAGCTGCTGTTCGCGGGCGGCGTGCACGACGAGCGCTCGGCGGCCATGGTCGCGGCGCTGGCCGCACCGCTGGCCGGCCGGGGTGTGGCGGTGGGACTCCTGATGGGGACGGCGTACCTGTTCACCGAGGAGGCGGTGGCCCACGGCGCCGTCCAGCCGCAGTTCCAGCGGCAGGTGCTGGCGGCGCGCGGGACGGAGCTGCTGCAGACGGCTCCCGGGCACGCCACCCGCTGTGTCGCGAGCCCGTTCACGGCCGAGTTCGAGCGGACCCGGGAGCGGCTGCGGGCCGAGGGCGTGCCCGAGCGCGAGGTCTGGGAGCGGCTGGAACGGCTGAACGTCGGCCGGCTGCGGATCGCCAGCAAGGGCCTCGACCGGGTGGCCGGGGAACTCGTCGGGGTGGACGAGCAGGAGCAGCTGGCCCGGGGCATGTTCATGGCCGGGCAGGTCGCCGTCCTGCGCTCGGCCACCACGACGGTGGCCGAGCTGCACGCCGCGGTCGGCACCGGCGCGGCCGGATTCCTGTCCGCGCGGGCCACCGACCTGGTGGAGCGGCTGGGCCTGGTACCGGAGGCCGCGGCGGAGCCCGAGCCGGCTCCGCTCGACATCGCCGTGATCGGCATGGCCGGCATGTTCCCCGGCGCCCCCGACCTGCCGGCCTTCTGGGCGAACGTGGTCGGCGGGGTGGACGCGGTGACGGAGGTGCCGGCCGAGCGCTGGGATCCGGCGCTCTACCACTCGGCCGACGGCGGCCCCGGCAGCACGCCCTCCAAGTGGGGCGGCTTCCTGCCGCGGATCCCGTTCGACCCGCTGGCCTACGGGATCCCGCCGGCCGCGCTCGGCAGCATCGAGCCGGTGCAACTGCTCGCACTGGAGGCGGCGCGGCGGGCGCTGCTGGACGCCGGGTACGACGGCGGGGGAGCGGAGGGCGGCCGGGACTTCGACCGGTCCCGCACCAGCGTGGTGTTCGGCGCGGAGGCGGGCAGTGACCTGTCGAACGCGGGCGTGCTGGGCGCGGTGCTCCCGGCCTACCTGGGCAAGGTGCCGGAGGCGATCGCCGAGCAGTTGCCGACGCTCACCGAGGACTCCTTCCCGGGCATGCTCTCCAACGTCATCTCCGGCCGGATCGCCAACCGCCTGGACCTGGGCGGCGCCAACTTCACGGTGGACGCGGCCTGCGCCTCCTCGCTGGCGGCGCTGGACGTGGCCTGCAAGGAACTGGCCTCCGGGGCGAGCGACCTGGCCCTGTGCGGCGGCGCCGACCTGCACAACGGGATCAACGACTTCCTGCTCTTCGCCTCGGTGCACGCGCTCTCGCCCACCGGCCGCTCCCGCCCGTTCGACGCGTCGGCGGACGGCATCGCGCTGGGCGAAGGCGTCGGCTGCCTGGTGCTGAAGCGGCTGGCGGACGCGGAGCGGGACGGCGACCGGGTGTACGCGGTGGTCCAGGGGATCGGCAGCGCGAGCGACGGCCGGTCGCTCGGCCTGACGGCGCCCCGCCCCGAAGGGCAGCGGCTGGCGCTGGAGCGCGCGTACCGCGGCGCCGGTACCGGCCCGGCCCGGGTCGGGCTGGTCGAGGCGCACGGCACCGGCACGGTGGTCGGCGACCGTACCGAACTCGCCGTACTGAGCGAGGTGTTCGCCGAGGACGGCGCCGCACCCGGGAGTTGCGCGCTGGGGTCGGTCAAGTCGCAGATCGGGCACACCAAGTGCGCGGCCGGACTGGCCGGTCTGATCAAGGTCTCGCTGGCACTGCACACCGGGATCAAGCCCCCCACCCTGCACGTGGAGCGGCCGAACGCGGCCTGGGAGGCCGACGGCAGCCCGTTCGTCTTCCACGCCGAGGCCCGTCCGTGGGCCGCCGCACCGGCCGAACGGGTGGCCGGCGTCAGCGCGTTCGGCTTCGGCGGTACCAACTTCCATGCGGTGCTGCGCGGTTACGACGGGCCGACGCCGGTGCACGGGCTCCATGAGTGGCCGGCCGAACTGTTCACCTTCCGGGGCACCGACCGGGAGCGGGCGCTGCGCGGAGTCGCGGAGCTCCTGCGGTCGGTGTCGGACGGCGCGCCCTGGCGGCTGCGCGACCTCGCGCTGGCAGCCTCCCGGCGGGCGGAGTCCGGGCGCGGCCCGGTCCAGGTCGCCGTGGTGGCCTCGGACGTCGCCGAACTGGTCCGGCTGCTGCGGGCCGCCGAGGCCGGAGCGCCCGCCGACGGACTGTACCTCGCGGAGGCGGCGGGCGAGCAGCCGGGCGAGGTGGCCTTCCTCTTCCCCGGGCAGGGCAGCCAGCGCCCGGGGATGTTCGCCGAGCTGTTCGCGGCCTTCCCCGGGGTACAGCGCCACCTGCGGCTCGGCGCGGGCTACGCGGACGCGTTGTACCCGCCGCTGGCCTTCACCCCCGAGGCGAGGGAGGCGCAGCGCACCGCCGTGACGGACACCAGGGTGGCCCAGCCCGTGCTGGGCATGGCGGGCCTGGCGGCGTTCGAGCTGCTGGCCCTGGCCGGGGTGAGCCCGCAGCTCGCGGGCGGCCACAGCTACGGCGAGCTGGTCGCGCTCTGCGCGGCGGGCGCGCTGGCCGCCGAGGAGCTGCCCTCGCTCGGCGCCGAGCGGGCGCGGGCCATCCTCGGCGCGGTCGGCGCGGGCGGCGACCCGGGCTCGATGGTCGCGGTGGCGGCCGGGGCCGAGCAGGTCGAGCGGGTGCTGGCGGCCGGCGGCCTCGCGGGCCGGGTGGTGGTGGCCAACCACAACGCGCCCCGGCAGACGGTGGTGTCCGGTACGACGGCGGAGCTGGCCACCGCGATCGGGCTGCTGCGCGAAGCCGGGTACGGCGTGAAGCGGCTGTCGGTCGCCTGCGCCTTTCACAGCCCGCTGGTGGCGGGCGCGGGTGAGCGCTTCGCCGAGACGCTGGCGGCCCGGACGGTACGGGCGCCGGAGTTCCCGGTCTTCGCGAACCGGACGGCGGCCGCCTACCCGGCCGATCCGGCCGGGGTGCGGGCCGAGCTGGCGGCGCAGATCGGCGCACCGGTGCGCTTCGTGGCGCAGGTCGAGGCGATGTACGAGGCGGGCGCCCGGGTGTTCGTCGAGGCCGGCCCGGGGTCGGTGCTGACCCGGCTGGTGTCGGCGGTGCTCGGCGACCGGCCGCACCGGGCGGTGCCGCTCGAAGGCCGCCGACGGGGTCTGCCCGGCTTCCTCGACGCGCTCGCCGCGCTCGCCGTCGCGGGCGTTCCGGTGCGGACCGACCGGCTGTTCCGCGGCCGGGACGCGGTGGACGCCGGCCGGGCGCGCACGCCGCGCCGGCCCGGCTGGACGGTGGACGGGCAGCTGGTGCGCACCGCTGCCGGAGAACTGCTGCCCGGTGCGCTCGCGCCGGCCCGACCTGTACCGGAGGCGCTGATGACAGCCCAGGCACCGAACCCGAACGGCGACGCACTGGTCTCGGAGTTCCTGCGCAGCAGCCGAGAGCTGATCGCGGCCCAGCGCGACGTGCTGATGACCTACCTCGGTGGCACCGGTCAGGCGCCCGCCCCGCTGTCCCCGCCCGCCGCGCAGCTGCCGGTGCCGACGGCGGTACCGCTGCCCGAGCTGTCCGCCGCCGCCCGACCGGAGCCGGTGGCCGTGGCGCCGGTGGCGCCGGTGGCGGCTGAGGCGACTGAGGCGGCCGTGGCCGCGCCGGTCGGCGAGGAGGACGTGCTGCGCGTGGTGGTCGAGGTGATCAGCGAACGCACCGGCTACCCGGCCGACATGATCGAGCCCGACCTGGACCTCGAAGCCGACCTCAGCATCGACTCCATCAAGCGCACCGAGATCATCGGCCGACTCGCCGGCCGACTAGCCGGCCGCTTCGGCGACGCGCAGGGGACCGGCGCGCTCGGCGCCCTCGCCGACGAGCAGGTGGAGGAACTCTCCCGCGCCCGCACCGCCGCCGACATCACCGCCTGGCTCACCACCCGGCTCGGCGCGCCCGCCGCCGGGCCGGTCACCGCACCGGACGGTGCCGCCGCCGAGGCCGTCACCCCTGAGGCCCGCGCCGCCGACGCCCACACCCCCGGGGCCGAGCCGCCCGTCACGGGCCACGAGCCGGTCCGGCTGGCCTTCGAAGCCGTACCGCTCGCCGGACCGGCCCGCACCCCGGAGGCCCTGGCGGGCAAGCGGTTCGCCCTCCTGGGGGAGGACGGCCACGGCGTCGGCCCGGCCCTCGTCGCCCGGCTGACCGCCGCCGGCGCGCACCCGCAGGCCGTCCCCGCCGGAAGCGAACTCCCGGCGGCGGACGGCCCGTTCGACGCGATCCTGCTGCTGGACCCGCTCGCGGAGAACGGAGCACCGGTACTGCCCGGAGGTGTGCCCGCCCTGCAGGCCGCGCTGGCCCTCGCCCCCGGACGGCTGATCGCCGTCCGGCCGGCCACGCGGCCGGGCCCCGGCCGGACGGACGGGCTGCGCGGACTGTTCCGCACCCTGGCCCGGGAGTACCCGGAGAGCTCGGTGCGGCTGGTCGAACTGGATCCGGCGGACCCGGCACGGGCCGCCGACCTGCTGCTCGTCGACCTGCTCGCCGACGATCGCGAGCCGGTGGTGCTGCACGGCCCGGCCGGACGCCAGGGCCTCGCGCTGGTGGAGCGCGGCCTCGGGCTGCTCGGCAGCACGGGGGCCGGGCCCGCCGGCGACGGCGTGGCGGAGGCCGCCGCGCTGGGACTGGACCAGGAGGCCGTGGTGCTGCTGGTCGGCGGGGCGCGCGGGATCACCGCGCGGTTCGCGGCCGCGCTCGCCTCGGCGAGCCGCTGCCGGCTGGAGCTGCTGGGCCGCACCGCGCCGCCCGAGGGCCCGGAGGATCCGGCGACGGCCGCCGCCCGCGACCGGTCCGCGCTGCGGGCCGCGCTCGCTCGCCGGGGCGTACCGCTGCCCGAGGTCGACGCCGCCGCCTCCCGGCTGCTGGCCGGGCGCGAAGTCGCGGCGACCCTCGACGAACTGTCGGCGCTCGGCTCGCGGGCCCGCTACCGCGCGGTGGACGCGGCCGACCCGGCGGCCCTGCGCCAGGCGGTCAAGGAGGTGTACGCCGAGTACGGCCGGCTGGACGGCGTGGTCTACGCGGCGGGCGTGATCGAGGACAGGCTTCTCGCCGAGAAGGATCCGGAGTCCTTCCGGCGGGTGTTCGCCACCAAGGCGGACGGCGCCCGGGCGCTGCTGGAAGCGCTCGCCGAACTGCCCGGCGGGCCGGGGTTCACGGTGCTCTTCGGCAGCATCGCGGCCGCGCTGGGCAACCGGGGCCAGGCCGACTACGCGGCGGCCAACGACGCCCTGGAGGAGCTGGGTGCCCGCTGGTCGGACCGCACCGGGCGCCGGGCGCTGACGGTGCACTGGGGCCCCTGGGCGCCGGCCGGCGCACACGGCGGCATGGTGTCCGAGGAGCTGGCCCGGGACTACGTCCGGCGCGGTGTCAGGCTGATCGACCCGGACGCCGGCACGCTGGCGCTGCTGCGCGAACTCGCCTGGGGCGAGCGGTCGGAGCGGGCCGTGGTCTACACCGCCTCGGGCTGGTGAGCGTCCCGATGCGGCGGGCAGCCACCCCGGTGGCCGTGGTGGGCATGGCGGTGCTGCTGCCGGGAGCCCCCGACCTGGCGGCCTACTGGCGGAACCTGGTCGACGGGGTCGACGCGGTCACCGACGTCCCGGCCGGGCGCTGGGACGCGGACTACTACGACCCGGGCGGCGCCACCGGGCCGGCCGTGCCGGACCGGCTCTACTGCCGGCGCGGCGGCTTCGTGGACGGGCTGGCCGAGGTGCAGCCGACCCGGTTCGGCCTGATGCCGAGCTCGGTCGCGGCCACCGAGCCCGACCAGTTGATCGCGCTCCAGGTGGCCGCCGCCGCCATCGCCGACGCGGGCGGCCCGGAGCGGCTGCCGGACCGCGACCGGATCGGGGTGGTGCTCGGCCGGGGCGGGTACCTGACACCTGGCCTGGTCCGGCTCGACCAGCGGGTGCGCAGCGCGCGCCAGGTGGTCCGCACACTCGCCGAGCTGCTGCCGGACCTGACGGAGGGGCAACTGGAGAAGGTCCGGTCCGCGTTCACCGACCGGCTCGGCCCGGATCAGCCCGAGTCGGCGATCGGCCTGGTGCCCAACCTGGCCGCCTCCCGGCTGGCCAACCGGCTCGACCTGCGCGGCCCCGCCTACACCGTGGACGCCGCCTGCGCGTCCTCGCTGGTCGCCGTCGACCAGGCGGTCGGCGAACTGGCCACCGGGCGCTGTGACCTGGTGCTGGCGGGCGGGGTGCACCACTGCCACGACGTCACGCTGTGGAGCGTGTTCGCGCAGCTGCGGGCGCTCTCGCCGAGCCAGCGGATCCGCCCGTTCCACCGGGGCGCCGACGGCCTGCTGGTCGGTGAGGGCACCGGCGTGGTGGCGCTCAAGCGGCTCGCCGACGCCGAGCGGGACGGTGACCGGGTGTACGCGGTGATCCGGGGCACCGGAGTGGCGAGCGACGGCCGGACGGCGGGCCTGGCCAGCCCCGACCCGGGGGGCCAGGCCCGCGCCGTCCGGGCGGCCTGGCGGGCGGCCGGGCTCGACCCGGCGGCGCCCGGCGCGCTCGGCCTGCTGGAGGCCCACGGCACCGCAACCCCGGCCGGTGACGCCGCCGAACTCGCCACCCTGGCCGAGGTGTTCGGGCCTCCGGGCGGAGCGGAGCGGGCCGTGCTCGGCTCGGTGAAGTCCATGATCGGCCACACCATGCCGGCCGCCGGCGTGGCCGGCCTGGTCAAGGCGGTGCTGGCCGTGCACCACGGCGTGCTGCTGCCCACCCTGCACTGCGAGGACCCGCACCCGGCGCTGGCCGGCACCCGGTTCCGCACCATCGCCGCCGCGCAGCCCTGGGAGACCGGCCCCGCCGGGCCGCCCCGCCGGGCCGGGGTGAACGCCTTCGGCTTCGGCGGCATCAACGCCCACGTGGTGCTGGAGCAGGCCCCGGTCCCCACCCGGGCCGTCCGCGGCGCCGCCCTGTCCGTCGCCGAACCCGAGCGCGTGCTGCGACTGGCCGCCGACGGGCCCGAACAGCTCTCCGGCCGGTTGGCGGCCGACGACTCGGCGCTGCTGGCCGCCGCGGCGGAGGAGCCGGGGGCCGGCGCGCCGGGCTGCCGGCTGGCGATCGCCGACCCGACGCCGAAGCGGCTGGCGCTGGCCCGTCGGGCGGTGGCCCGGGGGCGGGCCTGGCGCGGGCGCGGCGACGTGTGGTTCACGCCGGAGCCGCTGCTGGCGTCCGGTGGCCGGATCGCCTTCCTCTTCCCCGGCCTGGAGGGGGAGTTCACCCCTCGGGTGGACGATGTCGCCGACCACTTCGGCCTGCCCCGCCCGGCGGACGTCGCCCCGGTCGGCGACGTGGCGCGGCACGGCGTCGGCGTGGTCGCCGTCGGGCGGCTGCTCGACACCGCGCTGCGCCGGATCGGCGTCCGGCCGGACGCCGTGGCCGGGCACAGCGTCGGCGAGTGGACCGCCATGATCGCGGGCGGCCTGTACTCCGGAGCCTCGGTGGACGCCTTCCTGACGGCCTTCGACCCGGATTCGCTGCGCGTCCCCGGGCTGGCCTTCGCCGCGCTCGGTGCCCCCGCCGACCGGGTGCTCGACGTGCTGGCGACGGTCGACGGCATGTCCGAGGTGGTCCTCTCGCACGACAACGCGCCGCAGCAGTCGATCGTCTGCGGTCCCGAGCAGCCGGTGGCCGAGCTGGTGCACTGGTTCCGCGCACGCGGCGTCCTCGGCCAGGTGCTGCCGTTCCGGTCCGGCTTCCACACCCCGATGCTGGCCCCCTACCTCGACCCGATCCGGCGGTCCGCCGACCTGTTCGAGCTGCACCGGCCCACCGTGCCGGTCTGGTCCGGGACGACCGCCTCGCCCTTCCCGCCGACCGAGGCGGCCGTCCGCGCGCTGTTCCTGCGCCACCTGCTGGAGCCGGTGCGGTTCCGGCCGCTGGTCGAGGCGATGTACGCGGCCGGGTTCCGGGTGTTCGTCCAGGCGGGGACCGGGCAGCTCGCCTCGCTGGTGGGGGACACCCTCGGCGCACGGGCGCACCTGGCGGTCGCGGCCAACTCCCCGCTGCGCGACGGGCTGGCGCAGCTGCGCCGGGTGGCGGCCGCGCTCTGGGTGGACGGCGCCGAACCGGACGCGGCCGCCCTGCGGCCCGCCGCCGTCCGAGCCGCCGCGCCGCAACGGCCGCACCCGGCGGTACCGTTGGACCTCGGCGGCGCGCTCGTCTCGCTGGACCCGGTCGTACTCGGTGCGCTCCGCGCCGACCTGGCGTCCGCCCGTCGGACCGGGCCCGACCTCGCCTCGCTCGCCGACCGCTCGCCGGTCGCCGCCGAACTGGACGCACTGCTGCGCGAGACCGGACGGGCAGCAGCCGAACTGATCGGCGCGGGGCGGCAGCCGGTCGCATCCGCCGCACCGGCCGCACCGGCCGGGCCCATCGTGCCGGCCGTACCGGCCGTACCTGCCGCGCCCGCCGTACCTGCCGCGCCGCGTCAGGAACTCGTCAGCAGACTCCGCGTCTCGCTCGAGACCATGCCCTACCTGCTCGACCACTGCTTCTTCCGCCAGCGCCCCGGCTGGCCCGACCCGCTGGACCGCTGGCCCGTCGTACCGGCCACCACCATCGTGCAGCACCTGGCGGACGCCGCCGAGCGGGCGGTCCCCGGCCGACTGGCCACCGGGGTGCGCGAGTTGCGCTTCGGGCAGTGGGTGCCGGCCGCGACCCCGCTGGACGTCGACATCACCCTGGAGCACGCCGGCCCCGGCCTGCTCGCCGCAGATTTCGGCGGATTCGCCCGGGGGGTGGTCGAACTGACGGAGCATCACGCTCCGCCGCCGGCCCCGTGGCCGGTCGACCCCTCGACCGAGCGGGCGCCGGAGCTGACCGCCGCCGGGCTGTACGACCAGCGGTGGATGTTCCACGGCCCCGCGTTCCAGGGACTCACCGAGCTGACCGCCCTCGGACGGTCGCACGTACGCGGCGTGATCACCGCACCGGCCGCGCCCGGCGCGCTGCTGGACAACGTCGGCCAGCTGCTGGGCTACTGGATCATGGCGACCCGCGCCGAGCGGACGGTGGTCTTCCCGGTCGGCATCGGGCAGTTGCGCTTCTACGGACCGCCGCCGCGACCGGGCACCGAGCTGCGGTGCCACATCCGGATCACCGGCCTCACCGACACCGTCCTGGAGGCCGACGCGCAGCTGCTGTCCGGCGGCGCCGTCTGGGCGGAGGCACGCGGCTGGCAGGACCGCCGCTTCGACAGCCACCCCGAGACCAGGCCCGTCGACCGGTTCGTCGAGCGCAACACCCTCTCCACCCCGCAGCCCGGCGGTTGGGTGCTGCTGCACGAGCGCTGGCCCGACCTCGCCTCCCGCGACCTGATCATGCGCAACCACCTCGGCACCGCCGAGCGGGCCCGGTACGAGCGGCAGCCGCCGCGCGGCCGCCGGGCCTGGCTGCTCGGCCGGATCGCGGCCAAGGACGCGGTGCGGCGCCTGCTCTGGCAGCAGGGCGAGACCGCGGTCTTCCCGGCGGAGATCGAGGTGCTCAACGAGGACTCCGGCCGCCCCCGGGTGGCCGGAGTGCACGGCCGGACGCTACCGGAGCTGGAGGTTTCGCTCGCCCACCGGGCCGAGGCGGCCGTCGCACTGGTCCGGCCGCACCGCCCCGGCGGTGGGCCGGGGGCGGGCATCGACCTGGAGGAGGTCGTGGAGCGCCCGGCGGAGACCCTGCGGGTCGCCCTGGGCCCGGCGGAGCTGGCACTCCTGGCGGAGTGCCGACAGGTCCACGGCGGCTCCGAGGCGCTCTGGTTCAGCCGGTTCTGGGCGGCCAAGGAGGCGGCGGCCAAGAGCGAGGGCACCGGTCTGCGGGGCAGGCCGCGCGACTTCGCCGTGGTCGCGGCCGAACCGTCCGCGTTGACGGTCGTGGCCGCCGGGCCGGCCGGACCGCGCACCCACCGGCTGCGCTGCGCCGGCGTCGACAGCCCGCCCGGCCTGCCGGAGCGCAGCTACGTCGTCGCCTGGACCCGAGCCGACGACGGCCCCGACAGCGACCGCATCGAGAGCGACCACATCGAGAGCGACGAGAGGACGAAAGTCAAGTGACCGCCAGCGAGCAGACCGTGGACCTGCGACCGCCCACCGAGCAGGAGGTCCTCACCGAGATCACCGCCATGCTGGCCGCCGTGCTGGAGGAGTACGGCCTCGACGACGCCGAGGTCACCATGGAGTCCCGGTTCACCGAGGACCTGGAACTGGAGAGCATCGACCTGGTCACGCTGGCCGGGCAGCTCCAGGAGCGCTGGGGCGACCGGATCAACTTCGCCGAGTTCCTCGCGGGCATGGAACTCGACGAGATCATCGGCCTGACGGTCGGCCGACTGGTCCGCCACGTGGTGGAGCGCCTGCGGACCGCCGGGCGGAGCTGAGATGGTCTTCCTGGACCTCGGCGGGCTCCGCTGCCACGTGCAGCGGCTCGGCCCGCAGGACGGCCGCCCGCCCGCCGCGACCGTCGTCCTGCTGCACGGGCTGCTCACCGACAGCCTCGCCAGCTACTACTTCACCCTCGCCCCCGCGCTGGCCGCCGCCGGGCTGGACGTGCTGATGTACGACCACCGCGGCCACGGCCGCACCGCCCGGCCGCCGACCGGCTACCGCCTGGAGCACTTCGTCGACGACCTGGAGGCGCTGCTGGACCGGCTGGACGTGATCGGCCCGGTCCACCTGGTCGGCAACTCCTTCGGCGGCACAGTGGCGTTCGGCCTCGCCACCCGGCGCCCGGCGCAGGTCGCGGGCATCCTGGCGATCGAGTCCGAACCGGCCTCACGCGCCTGGTCGGTGAAGCTGGACGGCATCCTGCGGCAGGCCGAACGCCATCTGGTGGAGGAGGAGACGCTGGCCTGGGTCGCCCGGCAGCGGGGCTCGCACACGGCCAGGCTGGCCCGCTCGGCCGGCGCCCTGCTGGCCGACACCTCGCTGGCCCGGGACATCCCCGCCAGCCTGCTGCCCACCGAGGCCGAGCTTCGCGCGATCCGCTGCCCGGTGCTGGCCGTCTACGGGACGGAGTCCGACCTGGCACCCCAGGCCGCCTGGCTGGACGGGCTGCTGGCGGACTGCCGGAGCACCTTCGTCCCCGGCCAGGACCACTCCGTCCTGGTCGAGGCCCCCGGGGCCACTCGCGAGCTCACGCTGTCCTGGCTGCGCGAGCACGGCGCCCGGCTGCGCGAGGGCGTGCCTCGGCGCGAGGCCGAGTGGAGCGTCCGGTGACCGGGTACCTGTTCGTCGTCCCGCCCCTGGTCGGCCACATCAACCCGGCCGCGGGCGTCGCCGCCGAACTGGCCGCGCGCGGACACCCGACCGCCTGGGCCGGTCTGCCCGGGCTGCTCGGCCCGCTCGTGGGGCCCGAGGCGCTGGTCTTCCCCTGCGGCGTACCCGAGTTCGGCCCCGGCGGCACGGCGCAGCGGCCGCCGGAGCTGCGCGGCCCGGCGGCCCTGAAGTTCCTCTGGGAGGACTTCCTGGTTCCGCTCGCCGAGGCGATGGCCCCCGGCGTGGCGGCGGCGGTGCGGAAGTTCCGGCCGGACGTGCTGGTGGTGGACCAGCAGGCGGTGGCCGGTGCGCTGGTGGCCGAGCGGCTCGGCCTGCCGTGGGCCACCAGCGCGACCACTTCGGCGGAGTTCACCGGAGCGCTGGACGCCATGCCGCTGGTGGAGGGCTGGATCTCCGGCCTGCTGGCCGGCCTGCGGGGGCGGATCGGCGACCCGGAACGCACCGGCGACCCCCGCTTCTCCCCGTACCTGACCCTCGCCTTCACCACCCCCGAGCTGGCCGGGCCGGCCGCCCCCGCGGCCGGACCGATCCGCTGCGTCGGCCCGGCCATGGCGGCCCGCCGCACGGGGCCGGGCTTCCCGTGGCAGTGGCTGGACCCGGACCGCGAAACGGTGCTGGTCACCCTCGGCACCGCCAACACCGACACCGGAACGGCCTTCCTGGCGGCCTGCCAGGAGGCACTGCGCGCCCGCGCCGGGCGGCTGCAGGCCGTGATCGTCGACCCCGGTGCGGTCCTGGGCGCCCCGGCGCAGGACCCGGACGTCCTGGTCCTGCCCTCGGTACCGCAGCTGGAGCTGCTGGAGCGCGCCGCCGCCGTGGTCTGCCATGCCGGGCACAACACGGTCTGTGAGGCCCTCTGGCACGGCGTCCCGCTGGTGGTCGCCCCGATCCGCGACGACCAGCCGGTGGTGGCCGGGCAGGTGGTGGCGGCCGGCGCGGGCGTCCGGGTGCGGTTCGGCCGCACCGGCGCGGCCCGGCTCGGCCAGGCCGTGGACGCCGTCCTCGACGACCCGGCCCATCGGGCCGCCGCCCGCCGGGTCGGCGCCTCCTTCCGCGCGGCCGGCGGCGCCGCCCGGGCCGCCGACCACCTCGAAGCCCTGTCCGTCAGGAGGGTCCCGTGACCACCACCGAACCAGCCCCGGCCACGGCCGGCAAGGCGGCGCTCCGCGCCCGCCGGGTCGCCGCCCGCCGACCCGCCTACCGGGCCGAACTGGCCGGCGGCACCGAGCGGTTCTTCGAACCGCGGCGTGCCGACTGCCCCTGGTGCGGCTCCGGCCGGCTGCGGGTCCGGCTGCGCACCACCGACCTGTTGCAGCACAAGCCGGGCCGGTTCGTCCTGGACGAGTGCCAGGACTGCGCGCACGTCTTCCAGAACCCCCGACTGACCGGCGAGGGACTGGAGTTCTACTACCGCGACTTCTACGACGGCCTGGGCGAGCAGCGGCTCGGCGGGGTCTTCGGCACCCGCACCGCGGCCTACCGCGACCGCGCCCGCTCGGTGGCCCCCTTCGCCGCCGCGCCCGGCAGCTGGCTTGACGTCGGCACCGGGCACGGCCACTTCTGCGAGACCGCCCGCGAGGTCTTCCCCGACACCGCCTTCGACGGCCTGGACCTCAGCGAGGGCGCCGAACTCGCGCAGCGGAACGGCCGGTTGGCGCACGGCTTCCGGGGGTCCCTGCCCGATCTCGCACCCGGGCTGGCCGACCGGTACGAGGTGGTGAGCATGTTCCACTACCTGGAGCACAGCACCGACCCGGTCCGCGAGCTGGCCGCCGCCCGCCAGGTGCTGCGCCCCGGCGGGCTGCTGCTGATCGAGGTCCCGGACCCGCAGAGCCGCTACGCCCGGCTGCTGGGCCGCTGGTGGCTGCCCTGGCTCCAGCCGCAGCACCTGCACCTGATGCCGGCCGCCAACCTGCGCCGCAGGCTCGGCGAACTCGGCTTCACCGTCGTGCTGGAGCAGCACGGCGAACCGCACGACCCGGTGGACCTGTTGGCCGCCGGCTGGCTGCTGCTGGACGCGGGCGCGCCGCGCGAGGACGCGCCCTGGCTGCCGGGCGACCCGCCGGGACGGCTGCGGCGGGCGCTGCGCGGCGCGGTGTTCCTGGCCGGTGCGCCCGTCCTGCTGCTCGCGGCGCTGCTCGACCGGCTGGCCGCCCGGTCCGCCGGCCGCACCGGCCTGTCGAACGCCTACCGGCTGCTGGCCCGCCGGGAGTGATCCGGGGCCCTCCGCCGGGCGCCCGGAGCCCCGGCCGCCGCCCCGCCGGGGGAGCAGGGGTGTGGGCCGACGGCCCTGTTCCGCCGCCGCGGTTCCGGCGGAACGGGCCCGTGCGGGGGGTGAGGCCTACGCGTCCTGGGACATGAGCGTGGCGGCGTGGACGGCAGGGCGCCGGTCCGCCCACGGCATCGCGCTTTCCAGCAGGGCGGAGACCCGCAGCAGCAGCGCCTCCGAGCCGAAGGGACCGGCGAGCTGGACGCCGATGGGCAGGCCCTGCGAGGACTGGGCGAGCGGCAGGCTGACGGCGGGGGTGCCGGTCTGGTTGAACAGCGGGGTGAAGGAACAGACCTCGAAGATCCGTCGGGCCCACTCCAGCGCGCCGAGGTCGGCGTTGCCGTCGAGGTGGCCGAGCAGCGGTGCCGGGGTGTTCATGGTGGGCGTCAGCAGGAGGTCGTACCCGGTGAAGAACCGTCCGAGCTCGCGCGAGACGGCGTTCATCGAGGCGAGGGCGTCGTTGAGTTCGAGCGCGCTGAGCCTGCGGCCGTACTCGACGCAGGCCAGCGTGGTGAGTTCGAGGTTCTCCGGCCCCGCCGTCATGCCGGTCATGGCCTCGATCCCGGCGACGCCCTCGGCGAGGAAGGCCGACCACAGGGCGATGTTCGAGGTCAGCAGCCGCCCCCAGTCGACGACGGGGGTCGCGCGGTCGACGTGGTGTCCCGCGGCTTCGAGGGTCCTGGCGGTGGCCTCGACGGCCCGGGCGACCTCCGGGTCCACGTGGCTGCCCGCCCAGGACTCGGTGTGCACGGCGATCCGCAGCCGGCCCGTGTCGGCACCCACCTCCTGGAGGAACGGGCGCGCGGGCGGCGCGATGACGACCGGATCGCCGGGGTAGCTCACGGCCACCTCGTCGAGCAGCGCGGCGGTGTCCCGGACGGTACGGCTCACCGCGAGCTCGACGCCCATCCCGTAGAGCGCGTCACCGTGGTCCGGACCGGAGGGTACGCGGCCCCGGCTGGGCTTCAGCCCGACCAGTCCGTTGCAGGCGGCGGGCACCCGGATCGAGCCGCCGCCGTCGTTGGCGTGCGCGACCGGGAGCGCCCCCGCGGCGACGAGCGCCGCCGAGCCGCCGCTGGACCCGCCGGCGCTGTGGGCGGTGTTCCAGGGGTTGCGGGTCGGGCCGTAGGCGAGCGCCTCGGAGTTGCCGTTGAAGCCCAGCTCCGGGGTGGTCGTCACGGCGAGTGTGGCCAGGCCGGCGGCGCGGAAGCGTTCCATCAGGTGGGTGTCGGCGGCCGGCACGTAGCCGTCCTTGCCCAGCAGCCGCGTCCCCATCCGGGTCGGCACGCCGGCGGCGTGGAGGACGAGGTCCTTGATCGCGAACGGCACGCCGGCGAACCGGCCGTCGGCGGCGTGGTCGAGCGGGCGGTCGAACGGGCCCTCGGCGACCGCGTTCAGTTCCTTGTCGACGGTGGTGATGGCCTCGGTGGCCAGCGCGGCCACGTCGTCGGCGGTGACCTCACCGGACGCGATGACCGCAGCGAGGGCGGTGGCGTCGAGGGCGGCGTATTCGTCGATGTTCATCAGGATCTCCATCTGCCGTGACGAGGAGGAGGCCCGTCGGCCGACTCGGTGTGCAGAAGCTACGAGCCTGTGAGGTCCCGCACCTCGGCCGAAAGGCCGTTCCCCTCACGCCCCGGCTGTGCGTCCGGCGGGGGAGAAGGGGTGGTGAGTGCTCCACCGTGGAGCACGATCGCTCGCACCGGGAGCCGGATCCTCCCGCGACCTCGTTCCGCAGAAGGGCTCCTGGTCTTGACACCGCCGGGCGGCCGTCCCCATGATTCGTCCATTCGTCCCATATGGGAGGTTCTCGAATGGCCGCCGACATGCAGTGGTGGGTCCGGCTCGCCGAGGACGTCCGCGCGGCCGGCCGGGGCGAGCTTCCGCCCGAGGCGCCCCTGCGTGCCATGCGCGACGGGCTCGGCTTCGACTGCGCCGCGCTGATCGCCTCCGGTGCCGGCCCGCACGCGGCCGTCGTCAACCTCGACTACCCGGCGGACACCCTCGCCTACGTGACCACGACATACGGGCGCACCTGCCCGGTCCACCAGCTCGCCCTGCGCCGGGGTGCCCCCGTGCGCTTCATGGACGTGCCGTTCGACGTCCGGGAGACCCGGACGTACCGGGACGCGATCCTGCCCAACGGCTTCCGCGAGGGGCTGACGCTGCCCCTGGCTCCGCCCACCGCCCGCGCACCCGCCCCGGGATACGTCGTGATGAGCTCCAGCCGTCCCGTACCGCTCGACGACGGGTCGTGCCTGGCGCTGACGATGCTGTCGTACGACCTCGCGGGACTCGTCGACCCCGGGGCGGACGGCGACGGCGACCAGGCCGACCTGGTCCTGTGGATCACCGGGGAGACGGTCGAGGTCAGGGCCGGAGACCTCGCCCGGGCGCCGCTCAACCGCGCGGAGCTGCGCCTCGCCGTCCGGGCCGCCGCCCTCGGCGCGGGGGGCCGCGTCGGCTTCCACCACCGGTCCGCCGACGGCACCTGGTGGCACGTCCGCGCGGTGCGCCGGCCGGACGCCGTCCTCGTCCGGATCGGCCGGGCCCCCGCGCTCGGCGGGCTCACCGGCCGCGAACTCGACGTCGTCGGACTGGTCTCCCGGGGGTGGTCCAACGAGCGGATCTCGCTGGCCCTCGGCATCGCGGTCCGCACCGTGCGCAGCCACGTCGAGTCACTGCTGATCAAGCTCGACCGCCCCAACCGCACGGCGCTCGCCCGCACCGCGTTCGAACGCGAACTCGACACCCTGGACGCGTTGGGCGCCGCGCATCGTTGATCCGGCCGCCGAGTCGCTCGCCCTTCCGCCGGAGATCGAGGCCGGCCCCGTCAGCCCGTCCGGCCTCACCCAATTTTGTGCGCGCAAACGAAACGTCGACGGCGCTGCCGGACGAGCGTTGTTCACGCGAACCCATAACTTTCTTCGCGTAAGGGGCCTGTCTGCACCGGGCGGCCCGCAAACTGCATCAAGGGAGTGAGCCATGAGTACTCAGGTGAAGGCATTCGGGTTCGGCATGCCCTGGGAATCGTTGTACGGATACAGTCAGGCCACTCAGGTCGGTGACACGGTCTATGTGTCGGGGCAGCTGTCTCATGACCAGCACGGCACTTTCGTGGGTGCCGACGACTTCGAACTGCAGGTCCGTACCACGCTGGAGAACCTGGACCTGGTACTGAGGCAGTTCGGGGCCGAGCGTGGCCAGGTAGTGGAGACCACGGTTCTGGTGAGGAACCTGCGCGAGAACTTCGACACGGCGGCACGCCTCCACGCCGAGTACTTCGGGGAGCACCGGCCCACCAGCACGATCATGGGCGTATCCGACTTGGCGCTGCCGGACCAACTCGTCGAGATCGGCGCGCTCGTTCGTCTCGACGTGAAGCCGTAGGTGAGGGGTCCGACGGGGCCGCGCTCTCCGGGGGCGGGCCGAGCTCGCCGGGCCAGTCGGCGTCGTCGCGCAGCAGGGCGCGGGCCAGGCTGCGATAGAAGAGCAGGACACCGGGCTCCTTGGGGGAGAGGTGGCCGCGCTCGGCGAAGCGCGAGGCGGCGCCTCGTTGGACCGCCTCCAGGCCGTGTCGGTCCTCGCCGTTGATCCGGGCGGCGTACGCCTCCGCTTCCTTCCGCACGGCCTCGCGGTCCTGGCCGTCGAGCAGGGCGGGGGGCATCAGCACCCCGCCCCGCACCAGGGTGCGGTCGATGGACGTCGGAAGGAGGCTGAGCCAGATCACCATGTCGCCGGAGGCGGCCAGGCTGCCCGACGGGAAGACGAAGAAGCCGTACAGGTGCGCGCGTTCCTCCTCGGTGAGGTCGAGGACCACCGGCTCCAGCGGCTCCGCGTAGCGCACCCGCATGCTGTCGGCCCACGGCGAGTCCGCGCGGACCGTCGTCCGCGCGCCCCCGGGCGTGGTCGGTTGCAGGGTCTCCGGGTGGAAGCCCATGACGTGGTAGTTCTCGTGCGCGTTCTCGACGGCGATCTTCCAGTTGCAGTGCCATTCCTCCGTCCAGCCGGCCACCTGGGTCAGCTCCGGCAGCCGGTAGTTGACCAGGTCCTCGCCGATCCGCCGCAGATGGGGCCCCAGCGGCTCGGCCGAGGCGTCCAGGTTGACGAAGACGAACCCCTGCCACTCCTCCACCGCGAAGGCGGGCAGCCGACACGTGGACGGGTCGAAGGCCGGATTGCGCTTCATGTGGGTGGCACCGACCAGGCGGCCGTCCAGAGCGTAGCGCCACAGGTGATAGGGGCACGTGAAGACGTCGGTCCGCCCCGCGCCCTCCTCGACCACCGGCATCAGCCGGTGCCGGCACACCGGCGAGAGCCCGTACAGCGAGCCGTCCTCGCCGCGCACCACGACGACCGGCTCGCCCGCCACCGACAGGGACACGTAGGACCCGGTCTCCGTCAGCTCGTCCACGTGCGCGACCAGCACCCAGGAGCGACCGAACACCAGCTGCCGCTCCACCTCCCACAACTCGGGCGACGTGAACGCCGCCGGCGGCAGGCTCAGATCCTCGGCGTCCGGCCCCAGATACCGCTCCAGCTCCGCCGTGATCTCCCCGATGTCCACGTCGGTCCTCCCTTCGGTCCGGCTTCGTCCGGTTCCGGCCGAGGGTGGCCGCGCGCACTCGTGAACCGGTCGGATCGCGATGGACCCGGCCCCGCCGCCGCCGCGCACCGCCTCCATCCGCCCTGGGCGATTTCTCCAGCGCGGCTTCCGACGATCCCGTTCATGTACGGGGCTGACCTCACCGAGATCCACGACCTCATCCACGAGAGCCGCGGCAAGGACTACGCGGCCGAGGCGCACGACCTCACCCGGCGGGTGCGCGCGTTGCGGCCGGACGCCGACTCCCTGCTCGACGTGGCCTGCGGCACCGGGGCGCACCTGCGCCACTTCGCCGGCCTCTTCGACCGGGTCGCCGGGCTCGAACTGTCCGAACCGATGGTCCGTGCCGCGCGCCGGGCGCTGCCCGACGTTCCCGTCCACACCGGAGACCTGCGCGACTTCCGGCTCGACAGCCGCTTCGACGTGATCACCTGCCTGTTCGGGTCGCTCGGCTACGCCACCGACCCGGCCGAACTCCACGCCGCCCTGGCCGCCTTCGCCCGGCACCTGACGTCCGGGGGAGTGGTGGCCGTCGATCCCTGGTGGTTCCCCGAGACCTACCTCGACGGATACGTCTCCGGGGATGTCGCCACCGTGGCGGGGCGCACCATCGCCAGGGTCTCGCACTCCGTACGGGCGGGCGACGCCTGCCGGATGGAGGTGCACTACGTGGTGGCCGACGCCCGCTCCGGCGTCCGGCACTTCACCGAGACCCACCGCATCTCGCTGTTCCCCCGCGCCACCTACGAGGCCGCGTTCCGCGCGGCCGGCCTCGACGTCACGTACGTCCCCGGTCCGCACGCCGGCCGCGGTCTCTTCCTCGGGACCGCCTCGGTGGTCCCGTGACACCCGCGCCGCGCCCGACGACGACCGACCCGACACCCAACCTGGGAGCAGCATGCGCGTCCTGTTCGTGACCTCCCCGGGCCTCGGCCACCTCTTCCCGACCATCCCCCTCGCCCAGGCCTTCCGTGCCGCGGGCCACCGGGTCCGCTACGCCACCGGAGGGCTCGGCCTCGCCGCGGCCGAGGCCGGGTTCGACGTCGTGGACGTCACCCCGGACCTGGACTACCTGCCGGTCTACCTGCCCCAGGAGAGCGGGGACGGCGTTCCCACGGACCACCCCATGTTCGCGGAGGACCCCGACGACGCCGAACTCGCCATGCTCTTCGCCCGGGTCTCCGGGGTCATGGTCGACGGTGTCCTCGCGGCGGCCCGCGACTGGTCACCCGACCTGATGGTCGCGCCACCCCTGCAGGCGGCCGGCCGGCTCGTCGCCGCCGCGCTGGGCGTGCCGCTGGTCGAGCCCCGGCTCGGTTCGTACGACAGCGGCGCCAGTCTGCGCACCCTGCTCCGCGCCGGGACGGCACCGCACTGGGAGCGTCACGGCGTCACCGGTGAACCCACGGCCACGGTCGCGCTCACCACCCTCCCCCCGAGCCTCACCGCGCTCCTCCCCGAAGACCGCCGCACCCCCGGGGCCGGGCTGCTGCGCCACGTGCCCTACAACGGCGGGTCCGTGCTGCCCGGCTGGTTGAGGGAACGCCCGCAGGCGCCCCGGATCGCCGTCACCCTCGGCACCATCGAGGCCCAGTGGGGCGGCATCGCCATCCTGGAGCCGCTCCTGAAGGCCGCCCGGGGCGTGGACGCCGAGTTCGTGGTCACGCTCGGGGGCGGCGACCCGGCGCTCCTGAGCGATGTCCCGCCCAACGTCAGGCTGGTCGAGTGGGCCCCGCTCGACCAGCTCCTGGACACCTGTGCCGCGATCGTCCACCACGGGGGCAGCGGGACCCTGCTGACGGCGGCCGCCGCCGGGATCCCGCAGTGCGTGATCCCCCGCGGTTCGTACCAGCAGACCGGCGCCGACCTGCTGCCGGCCCGGGGCATCGGGCTCGTGGCCGAGGCCACCACCCTCGGCGCGGCCGAGTGCCGGGCCCTGCTCCGGGACGACCGCCTGCGCGAGAACGCCCGGCAGGTTCGGGCCGAACTGCTCGCCATGCCCACCCCCGCCGAGACGGTGGCCCGGCTCGCCGAGTCGCTCGGCTGAACGCCCGGCCCGCCCTCCCTGCCCCCGCCCACCCGATCCAGGAAGCCGAACAGATGCAGACAACCACCGATCTGACGAAGGCCGGGCGGCCCACCGAGGAGGCCCTGCGCCGCTACCGGGAGCAGGGCTTCGTCCACTTCACGTCCGTGCTCCCCGCCGACGAGGTGGCCGTGTTCCGGGCCGCCGCCGACCGACTCCTCACCGAGGAGGGCCCGCAGACCTGGGGCGCCTCCGAGGAGCAGGCCCAGGTCCACTACGTGGAGGCGGCCTGGCGCAAGCACCCGGACCTGCGCCGACTCGCCCTGCACCCCGCGGTCACCGGGCTCGCCGAGTCCCTGGCCGGCGGGCCGCTGCGCCTCTACGGCACCGACGTGCTGAAGAAGGAGCCCCGGGTCCACCTGCCCACCGTGGTCCACGACGACGAGCCGGGCCTGCCGCTCGCGGGCCTCAGCCGGACGCTGACCGCCTGGATCCCGCTGCTGGACGTGCCCGCTGACCGTGGCTGCCTGGTCTACGTGCCCGGCTCGCACCGGCGCCCGGCGGAGCACCGCCAGGTCCACCTGGCCGGGTTCCAGGACTACCGGCCGATGGAGGAGATCTGGCCCGAGTTCCCGTTCAGCCCCCGGGTGGCCGTTCCGATGCGCGCCGGCGACGTGGTCTTCCACGACTTCCGCACCGTGCACATGGCCGCCGCCAACACCGACGGCGAGCGCCGGCTCGCCTTCGCCGCCGTCTACATGGACTCCGACGCCACCTACCGTCCCGGGGTGCAGGACCACCCGGTGGCCCACCTGGAGCCGGGCGCTCCGGTCGACGGCGAGCTCTTCCCGCTGATCGCAGTCGGTCCCGGGGGCGCCTCGTGACCGCGGCGCCGGCCCGGCTCGGGGAGCGGCTCCAGCACGAGCACGGACTGCTCTGGCTGCACCGGATGAAGGGCGACCCGTACGCGGCGCTGCTCTGCGACGTGGACGAGGACCCGGGGCCGCTGCGCGAGCGCGTCCGCGCCGTCGGACCGCTGTGGCGCTCCGCCACCGGCCCGTGGGTGACGGGGGATCCGGCCATGGGCGCCGCGCTGCTCGCCGACCCCCGCCTCGCGCCCGCGCCGGTCCTGCCCGACGGCGGCCGCGACGGCGGCGACGGCTCGCCCCCGGCTGGGCCGGTGCCCCCGCCCGAGGCCGTCCGGGTTCGCGTACCGGACGCCCTGGGGCCCGAGTTCGACCTGGTCACCGAGGTGGCCGAACCGCTGGTGGCGGCGGCCCTGGCCGAGGCGTGCGGGATCCCCGCGAACGAGCACGAGCGGTTCGCGCGGGCCGTCACGGCCTGCGGCACCGCCCTGGACGCGACGGTGTGCCCCCAGCGGCTGGACACCACGCGGCGCCTGGACACGGCCGCCGACGCGCTCCGCTCCCTGCTGGCCGCGGTCCCCGGCGCCCCGGTACCGGCGACGGTGGTGGCCGCCGCCCGCACCGGCGCCGACCTGATCGTCCGGACCCTGCTCCGGGCCCGGTTCCCGCTGCCGCTCGCCGCGGTCGGCCCGACGGTCTCGGACGCGCTGCGGGAACGGCCGCCGGTGTGGATCGCCCCGCTGGTGGCCCGCTCCGAGGTGCCGCTCGCCGGAGAACGGATCGCCGCCGGCGAGCGGGTGGCGGTGCTGATCGGCCACGGACACGGCCAGGACCACGGCCAGGACCACGGTCAGGATCTCGCCCCGTTCCGCCGGGCTCTGGCCGAGGGCGCCCTCGCCGCCTTCGCGGCCCGGTACGCCGGTCTGCGCCCCGCCGGCCCCGCGGTGCGCCGCCCCCGGGCGCCGCTGACCCGGGGACCGGCCCGGGTGCCGGTCCGGGCCACCGCGGCCGCGACGGGCGGAGGCGGCCGATGAGGGTCCTGTTCGCCTCGCTGGAAGGCAGCCACTTCCAGCTGCTCGCCCCGCTGGCGTGGGCGCTGCGCACCGCCGGGCACGAGGTCCGCGCCGCCTGCGTCCCCGAGGTGGTGGAGACCGTCACCCGGACCGGGATCACGGCCGTCCCGCTCGACTGCCCGCCGTGGTACGAGGGCCTCGGGCCGTTCCACCAGGAGGCCATCGCCCACTTCGGCACCGCCGACCAGCAGCGGGAGCCGGACCGCCAGGACACCTGGGCGGATCAGCTCGGCTACGAGAGCGTCATCGTCCCCGCCCTGAACTCCCGCCTGAACTCCGACCGGCTGATCGACGAGCTGGTGGCCTTCGCCCGGCACTGGCGGCCGGACCTGGTCATCTGGGAGACGCTGTGCCTGGCCGGCCCGGTCGCCGCGCTCACGGTGGGGGCCGCCCACGCCCGTGTGGTGTCCGGCCCCGAGCTGGCCATGCAACTGGGCACCCGTCGGGAGTTCCTGCGACTGGCGGCCGAGCAGCCGCCCGAACACCGCGAGGACCCGACGGCGGAATGGCTGGACTGGACCCTGGAGCGCCTGGGCGCGCCGGCCCGCTTCGACGAGTCGGTGCTCACCGGCCAGTGGACCGTCGACACCCGCCCGGCCGGTCTGCGCGAGGACCTGGGCGTGCCCACCGTCCCCGCGCGCTACGTCCCGTACAACGGCCGCTCCGTGGTGCCCCGTTGGCTGCGCGAGGCGCCGGCGCGGCCCCGGGTCTGCCTCACCCTCGGGGTGAGCATCGACGGCGGCTACGGCCTGTGGGACCTCGACGCGGTGCTCGCCGGCATGCTGGACGCCCTGGCCGACCTGGACGTCGAGGTGGTCGCCGCGCTCTCCGAACGGCAGCGCGCCCACCTGCCGAGGCTCCCGGGCACCGTGCGGGTGGTCGACCACGTGCCGATGCACGACCTGCTGCCGACCTGCGCGGCCGTCGTGCACCACGCCGGCTACCAGACCAAGGCGACCGCAGAGTTCCACGGCGTGCCCCAGGTCCTCCTCACCGGCTGGGAGTGGGTCACCGAGGCCATGGGCGAGGAGTACGAGAAACAGGGCAACCTCCTTGCCCTGCCGCTGCGTTCGTTCACCCGCGACCGCTTCCGGGAGACGGTCGCGCGGGTGCTCGACGAGCCGTCGTTCGCCGAACACGCACGACGGCTGCGGCGGGAGATCCAGGAGATGCCGACACCGAACGAGGCCGTCACCGTCATCGAACGGCTCACGGCCCGTCACCGGAAGGGAGGAGGAGCAGCATGACGCTCACGGAGCTCGTGGCGGAGCTGGGGCGCTACCTGGACGAGGACGCCCCCCGGCTGAGCCTGTCCCCGGCGGCCTTCACGTCGCCGGAGCTGTGGGCGGCCGAACGTGAACGGGTCTTCGGACGGTCCTGGCTGCTGGCCGGTCATGTCGGCGACCTGGCCGAGGCGGGCGCGTCGGTGACCCTCGCGCCCGCCGGCCGGCCCGTCACCGTGACCAGGGAGGAGGACGGGGCCCTGCGAGCCAGGTCCGCCACGGGCGCGCGCCGCCCGCCCACGTCGGTGGAGGAGTGGCAGGGCTTCGTCTTCGTCAACGCCGACCCGGATGCCGAGCCCCTGGCACCCCACCTGGGCCGGATCGGCGAGGAACTCGCCGCCTACCGGCTGACGGAGATGACGCCGGTCACCGGCTTCACCGAAGTGTGGCGGTGCAACTGGAAGATCGCGGTGCAGAACGCCCACGAGAACTACCACGCGATGGGGCTCCACCCGACGACCGTCGCGCTGATCACCCCGCCCGGCGGAGCGATGGAGGTGCGCGCCGAGTCCCGCTGGGTCACCCGGCTGCTCAGCCCGTTCCGGGAACCGCTGGCGTCCACGGCGCTGCCGCTCAGCGCCGATCAACGGGCCACCATGTACAACTGCGCGGTGTTCCCCTCCGCGAGCCTCGCGGCGTTCGGGGACTCGGTGGTCTGGATCAGCATGATCCCGCTCGCCATCGACCGGATCGAGGTCCGGGGCGGGGTGCTGACGCATCCGGCCGCGCTCGACGGCCAGGACCTGGACGCGCTCCGCGAGGAGAACGCGCGCAGCGCCGCGGTGGTGAACCGGGAGGACCGGCTGGGCATGGAGGCCGTCCAGCGGGTGGCCGGCTCCCGGTTCGCCGAGCGCGGCCACCTGTCCCCGAAGGAACCCGGGGTCCTGGCCTTCTACCGCTCCCTCGCCCGCGCGCTGCCGGCCGGTTGACGCCCTGGGGCGTCAGCCGGCCGGCCGCTCGGCGGCCGCGGACTCGAAGGTGGTGGACCCGAAGGTGGTGGACTCGAAGGCCCTGGGGTCGAAGCCGCCGACCTCCGCCAGCGGGATCACCTCGAAGCGCAGGTGGGGGCTGAGCGGGTTCCCGTACAGCAGGGTGTTGAGCTCCTCGTGCGAGTCGACCCGGTAGATCAGCAGTCCGCCCGAGGCACCGACCCGGATCCAGTTGTGCTGGATGACACCCTTGTCCACCAACTCCTTGATGTACGCGAAGCCTTCGGGGAGCCGCCGACGGAAGTCGTCGGCGGAAATGCCGGTGGGGGACTGGGTCGCCAGGACCGCGAACAACGCCATCGTTCCTCCAGGACGGGGATCTCGACGTCCGAGTCTGGGCGGCCCCGGTCACCGATCGGTCGACGACCGCTGGAGCGGACGGTTCGGGGGAGACCACGGCACGTCGCCGGATGCTCGACCGGGCGCGGGCAGGCTCGGCCGGGTGAACTCCTCGCTCCCCGCCGACCGCCGGCCCGAGACGCCCTTTCCGCCCCCGCCGCGATGGCTCGTCACCGGGGCCGGCGGGCTGCTCGGGCGCGAGGTGACGGCGGCGCTGGCCGCCGAGGGCGTGACCGCGGTCGCCCTGGACCGGCGGGCCCTGGACGTCACCGACCCCGACGCGCTCGTCGGGGCCTTCGCCCGGCACCGCCCCGACCTGGTGGTGAACTGCGCGGCCTACACGGCGGTGGAGGCCGCCGAGGCGGACGAGGCGCGGGCGCTGCGGGTCAACGGGGACGGGCCGCGGCAGCTGGCCGCACTGTGCGCCCGGCACGGCACCCGGCTGCTGCACCTGTCCACCGACTACGTCTTCCCCGGCGACGCCGACTCCCCGTACCCGGAGGGGCATCCGACCGCCCCGCGCAACGCCTACGGGCGCAGCAAGGCCGCGGGCGAGCGGGCCGTCCTCGCGCTGCTGCCGGACCTCGGCGCGGTGGTCCGCACCGCCTGGCTGCACGGCGCGCACGGCCGCAGCTTCGTCGGGGTGATGGCCGAACGGGCCCGGGCCGGCCGGACCGTCGACGTGGTGGCGGACCTGGTGGGGCAGCCGACCTGGGCGGCGGACGTCGCGCGGCTGCTGCTCGCGCTCGGCCGGACCCCGGGCGCGCGGGGCGTCTTCCACGCCACCAACGCCGGCCGGGCCAGCTGGTACGAGCTGGCCCGCGAGGTGTTCCGGCTGGTCGGTGCCGATCCCGGCCTGGTGCGGCCGGTGCCCGCGGCGGCCGTCGCCGGCCCCGCCCCCCGGCCGCGGTACACCGTTCTCGGCCACGACCGCTGGCACGAGGTGGGCATCCCGGCCCCCCGGCCCTGGCGGGAGGCGCTGGCCGAGGCGCTGTCGGCGGCGCCCCGGGAGGAAGCGGACCGGCCCCGCTGACGGCGGGGCCGGGTGCCGATCCGGCCGGCTCAGCCGGTCCAGGCGGCCCGCCGGTGCCGGTGGGTCAGCCCTTCGAGGACCGGGACCAGATCGGCGGGCGAGGGCATGGCCCCGATCTCGTCCCGGAGCCGCGCCGCCCCGCGCGCGAACGACGGGTCGTCGAGCACCCGGGTCACCAGCCCGTGCAGCTCCGCCGGGGTCAGCGGGCCGGTGCCGGACCAGCGCACTCCCGCCCCCGACCGCTCGATCAGCTCCGCCCGGGGGCGCAGGTCCCACAGGTCGTTGGGGACGACGACCTGCGGGACGCCGTGCACCAGCGCGTTCTGCGCGGTGCCGAAGCCGCCCTGGTGCACGATCGCGGAGCAGGACGGCAGCAGCGCGTCCAGTGGGACGAAGTCCACCGCCCGCACGTTGGCCGGCAACGGGCCGGCCTCGGCCAGCTGCGCCGTGTCCAGGGTCGCCACCACCTCCGCGTCCAGCTCGGCCAGTGCCTCCAGCAGCACCTGCACGGAGGTTCGTTCGCCGCCCATCACCTCGCGGAAGGAGATCCCGAGGGTCAGGCATACCCGGGGCCGGCGCGGTGGTTCGAGCAGCCACGGCGGCAGCACCGCCCGCCCGTTGTACGGGACGTGCCGCATCGGCACCCAGGGCAGGTCGGTGGGCGTGCGCAGCGCGGCCGGCGCGGGGTCGAGGGTCCACTGACCGGTCACCAGGTCCTCGCTGAACCCGCCGCCGTACCGGGCCGCCGTCCAGTCCAGCCACTCGGCGAGCGGGTCCTCGCGCAGCTCCCCGGGCCGGGCGGTCAGTGACTCCCGGTGCCGATGCCGCATCGTGCCCACCAGGTCCAGGCCGTAGAGCAGGCGCGCGTGCGCGGCGCCGGCGGCCCGGGCGGCGACGGCCCCGCCCATCAGCAGGGTGTCCCAGACGACGAGGTCGGGGCGCCAGCGCCGGGCCAGCGTGACCAGGTCGTCGACGGTCTCCTCGGCCGAGAAGTTCTGGAAGATGGCGGAGGTCATCACGGTGAACAGGCCGTCGAGGAAGTCGGGCGTCAGGTGCTCGGGCCGGTCCTCGGTCATCCGCATGAGCTCCTGGGCGTCGGGCGGGTCCGTCAGGCGCTCGGCCGCCCGCTCCTGCCGGCGCCGCAGCTCCGCCACGGACTCCTCCTGGGCGAGCGGCGGTCCCACCGCGGTCGCGGGCAGGCCGGCCGCGACGACGGTGTCCAGCAGGTCGGGCTGGCTGGCCACGCGCACCTCGTGGCCGGCGGCGCGCAGAGCCCACGCCAAGGGCACCTGGACGTGGAAGTGGGCCTTGGCGGCCACGGTCACAAAGAGCACTCGCATGGGGGTGAGCGTAGGAAGGCGGCCTCGACCCCACCTCGACGCGTTCTCGACCCCGTTCCCGGCCCCGTCCCCCCGGGGGGCGTCACCGGGCGGGCAGCCACGCCTCGTCGTCGGTGGCGTGCGCCAGCACCCGCTGGAGGAGCTCGCGCAGGGTCTCGATCTCGTCCGGGTCGAGGTCGCCGAGCAGGTCCGCCTCCACTCGTGCGAGCGGGCCGTCGATCCGGGTCAGCATGTAGCGGGCCGTGTCGGTGAGTTCCAGCCGGCGCGAGCGGTCGTCGGCTCCGGGCCGGCGGCGCACGTGGTCGGCCTCGACCAGTTCGCCGACGAGCCGGTGCACCGACTGCCGGGCGATGCCGAGCTGACGGGCCAGGTCCGCCATGGTCAGCCCGGGTTCGTGGGACAGCTGGATGAGCAGGCCGTACTGGCGGACCGTCAGATCGTAGTCGTGCAGACGCTCGTCCACCCGGCGCGTCGCCACCGTGCTGGCCACGGCCAGGAGGTAGGGGATGTGGGTCCTCAAGGGCGGTTCACCTCAACCGGGAGAGCCGTGATCGTTTCCTCTCCGACGGTACGTCATGTCCCGCTGCGGTGACGACAGGGGCGGTGCTCGGCGACCAGGCGCTCCAGGACCGGCACCAGCCCCCGGGGGGCCGGCGTGCGGAGCAGCTCGGCCCGCACCCGGGCCGCGGCGCGCGCGAACGAGGGGTCCTCCAGGACCCTGGTCACCATCGCGCGCAGCCGGCCGGGGGTCAGCTTCTCCGGCGGGCAGGTCAGGGCCAGGCCGGCGGCCCGAGCCCGTTCGGCCCGCGGGGTGTTGCACCACATCCGGGCCGGCACCACGACCTGCGGCACCCCGTGGGCCAGCGCGGTGAGGAAGGTGCCGGCACCTCCGTGGTGGATGACCGCGGAGCAGCTCGGCAGCAGCTCGTTCAGCGGGACGAAGTCCACCGCGCGCACGTTCGGCGGCAGCGGCCCGATCGAGGCCAGCTGCTCGGAGTCGAGTGTGGCCACCACCTCCACGTCCAGGTCGGCGACGGCCGCGAGGAGGTCGCCGACCGACGCCTGGTCCCCGCCGACCACCTCGCGGAACGAGACGCCCAGGGTGAGGCAGATCCGGCGCCGGCGGGGCGGCTCGTCCAGCCAACCGGGCACCGCCGCCGGGCCGTTGTACGGCACGTAGCGGACCGGGACGCGGGGCGTGCGGAGCGGCAGGGCCAGGGAGGTGGGCACCGGGTCGATCGTCCACTGCCCGACCACCAGTTCTTCGTCGAAGCCGCGGCCCGGACCGGTCATCCCGTACCGCTCCAGGACCTGCCCCAGCCACTCCTCCAGCGGATCGTCCCGCAGCTCGGCCGGCCGCCGGCCGAGCACGGCCAGATAGCGCTCGCGGAGCAGGCCGACCAGGTCGAGGCCGAACATCAGCCGGGCGTGGGCGGCGCCGCAGACGCGGGCGGCGACCGGTCCCGCGAAGGTCATGGTGTCCCAGACCACCAGGTCCGGCCGCCAGTCCCGGGCGAACGCGACCAGGTCGTCGATCATCCGGTCCGGCACCGTGTTGCGGTGCACCAGCGGTGTCCAGGCGGCGAAGACACCGTGCAGGTGGTCGGCGGACAGCCGGGCCGGGCGGATCTCGCCCGGATCGAGGATCCGCAGCCAGGCGTCGTCGCGCAGTTCCGCCGGCAGTCCCGTCTCGTCGGGGTTCATCTTGGCCGCGACGTGCAGCGGATCGCCGACCGGCACCGCGGTGAGGCCGGCCCGCGCGACGGACTCCGCCGCGTCGGGCTGGGTGGCGACGCGCACCTCGTGCCCGGCGGCGCGCAGCGCCCACGCGAGCGGCACCTGGGCGGCCACGTGGGTGGCGGCGGCGAACGGCTGGAACAGGACCCGCATCCGGGCGTTCCCCTCTCGGACGGGCCGGCGCGGTGGTCGGCGGTTCGGCGGTGGTCGGCCCGGATCTAGGTGAGCGAGAGGCCGCCGTCCACCGGCAGCACCAGGCCGTTGGCGTACCCGGCCTCGGGCCGGGTGAGCTGGACGATCCACCAGGCGATCTCCTCGGGGCGGGCGACCCGGCCGCTCGGTGTCCGGTCGGCGGTCTGCTCCAGGAAGGCCGCGTACCGCGGATCGGCGCCCGGGCCGCCCGGCGCCGGCTCGGGGGCGGTGTCGGTCACCCCGGGCGCGAGGCCGACCACCCGGATGCCGTGCGGTGCCAGTTCGACGGCCCAGGACCGGGTGAGGAAGTCCAGGCCGGCCTTGGTGGCCCCGTACAGGCTGTTCTCCGGCCAGGAGCGCAGGCCGAGCGCGCCGGCCGAGCCGATGTTCACCACCGTGCCGGAGCGTGCGGCCAGCGGCGCGAGCGCGGCCCGGGTGAGCAGCACCGGCGCCAGCAGGTTGGTGTCGAGCTGGCGCCGTGCCTCGGCCCGGTCCAGGGCGTCGAGTGGGCGGTACCCCAGCGCGGCGGCGTTGTTGACGAGGACGTCGATGCCGCCGAGCTCGCGCACAGCGGCGTCGACGATCCGCTCCGGGGCGTCCGGGTCGGTGAGGTCGGCGGCCAGGGTGTGGACGCCCGGGTGCCCGTCGGCGGCCTCGGCCAGGGTGGCCGCGGTGCGGCCGACGACGAGCACCCGGTCCCCGTGCGCGGTGAAGGCGCGGGCGGTGGCCCGGCCGATGCCGGTGCCGCCGCCGGTGACGACGATCCCGCGCGGGGCACCGGCCCCGGACCGGCCCGGGTGGTCGGTGTTCTCGGTTCGTGTGGTCATGCCGGACAGGATCGGGAGCGGGCCTCGCATCCGCCTCGACCCTCGCGCAGCGGCGGGGCGTGTCCGACGATTCCGGTCGGACTCGCGAATCGTCGGAAACGCCCCGGGACCCTGCGGTCAGCCGTCGGCCGCGAGCCCCGCCAGGTCGGCGGCGAGCTCGGCCGGGGTCGGGGCCGCCGCCACCTCATCGCGCAGCCGCCCGGCCGCGGCCCGGTAGGAGGTGTCGTCGAGCAGTCGCTCGATGCCCGACCTGATCGTCGCCTCGTCGGCGAGTTC
This sequence comes from Kitasatospora sp. NPDC002543, assembly GCF_053594915.1. NCBI lineage: Bacteria > Bacillati > Actinomycetota > Actinomycetes > Kitasatosporales > Streptomycetaceae > Kitasatospora > Kitasatospora sp. NPDC002543. The sequence continues at coordinate 40,090 of NZ_JBSFWR010000023.1, forward strand.
CCCGGAGACGTGCAGCGCGGCCCCGGTGCCGGCCACCCGCTCGCCGGAGATCCGCTGCTCGGCGGCGAAGCTCGCGATGAACTGCGGCACCCCCGCCCATATGGCCGTCAGCGAGCTGCCGCCGCCCCCGTGGTGCACGACCGCCGAGGCGCCCGGCAGCAGGGTGGCCAGGGGTAGGCGCTCGGCCACCCGGACCGGGGGCGGCACCGGCCCGAGCTCGGCCAGGTCCCGGGCGGTGGCGGTGACCAGCACCTCCGCGTCCAGGCCGTCGAGGGCGGCGACGATCCGGGGGAGCAGGCAGGAGTCCGGCCCCGAGACGGTGGACAGCGCGGTGGACCAGGTGACGACGACCCGGGGCCGCTCCGGGCGCCGCGCGGTCCACGCGGGCGCGGACGCGGCGCCGTTGTACGGGACGAAGCGGACCGGCAGCCGTTCGGCCTCGACCGGCACCTTCAGCGACGCCGGGTTCGGGTCCACCACCCGCTCGATCATCGACACGTCGAACGCGCCCAGGCCGTACCGGGGAAACGAACCGCTGTGGTCGGTGGGGACGATCCGCATGTGCTCGGGGTCGTGCGGGCTCGCGGGCCCCCACAGGCACAGCGCCGACGGCACGTCGAGCAGCTTCGCCACCAGTAGCCCCTCCAGGCTCCCGGGGTCGTGCAGGACCAGCTGCGGCCGCCAGTCCCGGGCGTGGGCCACGGCCGCGTCGAAGCCGCGGGCGGCCTCCTCGGCGAGCCCCGGAGCGGTCCGGCTCTCGAAGTGCGCGAGGTCGAACGCGTCGAGCCGGTCCAGCCGGTCACCCGTCACCGGGTGGGGCGGAAGCCACGGGTACGGCCAGATCCCGGCCACCGCCTCCGCGTGGTACTGCAGCCGCAGCCGCAGGACCTCCGGCATCCCCGAGAGGACCGGCACGGGCAGCAGCCCGCACCGGGCGACCGGATCGGTCTGGGACGGGTCGCACAGCACCCGCACCTCGTGGCCGGCCGCCTGGAACGCCCACCCGAGCGGCACCAGCGCCGCGTACTGGGTGGGCCAGGACGACACGGTGAACAGCACCCGCACGGTCGGTCCCCCCGTCTCACTTCGCGCCGAGCGCGGTCCACACGTCGGCGTCCATCCACCGGGGCAGGGTGTCCTCCCCGTTGGTGCCCTTCTCGACGAAGACGATGTTGTGGTACGCGTGCACCCCGACCACGCTGCTCTGGGTGGGGGTGGGGTTCGTGACGGTGGGGTCCCGGTGCTCCCGGTGGTGCAGGTCGTCGATCAGCTCCTTGACCAGCCCGAGCGAGGTGTCCGGGCCGGCGACGCCGCCGGGGCTGCCGCCGAAGTCGGAGTAGTAGGCGGTCTGCAGGTCCTCGACGACGTACAGGCCGCCGGGCCGCACGTGCGGGAAGAGGGCCCGGAACGAGGTGCGCACGTGCTCGTTCAGGTGGCTGCCGTCGTCGATGACGATGTCGAACGGGCCGTGCTCCCGGGCCAGTTCGGTCAGGAAGTCGGGGTCGTTCTGGTCGCCGACCAGCGCCGTGAGCCGGGGCTCGGAGAGCGAGGTCTTGTCGTACAGGTCGAGCCCGAAGACGGTGCCGCGGGGGAAGTAGCGCTTCCACATCTTCAGCGAGCCGCCGCCGAGGTCGTCCTCGAACCCGCCGATCCCGATCTCCAGCACCCGTACGGGCCGGTCCCGGTAGCGGGCGAAGTGGTGCTCGTAGTGCGCGGTGTACCAGTGGAAGCTGGCCCACTTGTCGGAGCCGTACCGGATGGACAGCTCCCCGAGCTCCGGGGCGCGCCCGGTGCAGCCGGCCATCAGGGTGGCGGTGGCCTGGGCCGCCGCGCGCAGCACGATGTCCATCTCGCCGAGGAGTTCGCGCAGTCGACCGGGGTCCTCGGGGGTGGGCATGAAGGTGTTGTGGAAGTCCCCGGTGCGCGGGGAGTCCACTGGCCCGAAGAGCCGGCGGAGCAGCCCCGCGGCGGTGAAGGTGATCCGCGAGCGGACCTCGGCGGACTCCTCGGCGACCAGGCGGACCGGCTCGTCGCGCACCACGCGCAGCGCGGCCGAGTGCCGCTCCCCGCCGTGGGTGAGGTCGAGCGCCACGTCGACGGGGGCGGTGTTGGCCGGCTCCGGGCAGCGGAACCGCACCTCGTCGACGAGCACCCGGGCCACCTCGGACAGGCCGACGTCCTTCAGTAGGGCGTCGATCTCGTCGTCGGAGCCGGCTCCGGCTCGGATCAGGCGTCGGATCAGGGCGTTCTCTGCGGCATCCACCATGGCGGCGTCCCATCGGTCCACGAAGCGGTCCCGACCACCGTCGAGGGAACGCCTGGAGAGTGGCTCGACCGCCGCTGAACGCCGCCGGGCCCCGGACTCAGAAGTCCGCGCGGTGGTCGGCCACCCACTGCGCGAACGTGCGGGCGGGCCGGCCGGTGACCCGCTCGCAGGTCGGCCCCACCGGGACGTCCACCGGGTCCTGGAGCAGCCAGTCCACGGCCTCGGCCGGCATGCCCTGGCCGAGCCACAGTTCACGGGCCGCGGGCACGGTCAGCTCCTCGAATCCGATGTGCCGGCCGAGGACCTCGCCGAGCACCCGCACCTGCTCGTGCTTGGACAGCGACTCCGGGCCCGCGAAGGCGTACGCCCGTCCGGCGTGCCCCTCCTCCAGCAGGGCGGCCAGCGCCACGTCGGCGATGTCGGCTTCGTGCACCGGGGCGCTGCGGGCCGCCCCGAACGGGGCGCGGACGGTGTCCTCGGCCCGGATGGTGGGGGCCCACCAGGACAGCAGGTTGGTCATGAACTCGCCCGGCCGGACGTGCGTCCACTCCAGTCCGGAGGCCTCCACGGCCCGCTCCACCACGCTGTGGTGGTCGCCGCTGTAGTCCCCGGCGGCGTACTCGGCCGCGATCGAGGAGAGCACGACGATCCGCCGCACCCCGGCCTTGGCGGCCCGGGCGGTGAACTCCTCCGCGGTACCGGGGAGCGGGAACAGGAAGGCCCGGTCGACCCCGGCGAGGGCCGCGTCCAGGCTCGACGGATCCGCGAGGTCGCCGCGGACCACCTCCACTCCCTCGGGCAGCGTGGCGCGCTCCGGCGTGCGGGTCATCGCGCGCACCGGCACGTCCGCCGCCAGCAGGCCCGCCACCACGTGCCGGCCCACGTTGCCGGTGGCTCCGGTCACCAGAACGGTCATGGTTTCGTCTCCTTCTGCTTCTTCTCGGGTACTGCGCTTCGTCGTGTTCAGGGGGCTTCGGGCGCGGCTTCCGCCGCGACTTGAGCGCCCGTCGAGCGGCCGTTGCCATCGTCGGGGCGCCTACGTACGTTCCACGTCACGATCCGGGAGGAACCATGAGCGGCACGGATGGACGGGTGGCCGTCGTCACCGGTGCGACCAGCGGGATCGGCCTCGCCGTGGCCCGAGCGCTGGGCGCCGGGGGGCTGCGGGTCTTCCTCTGCGCCCGGGACGGTGCGGCGGTTGCCGACACCGTGACGCTCCTGCGGGAGGAAGGGGTCGACGCCGACGGGCGGAGCTGCGACGTGCGTTCCACCGAGGAGGTGGACGCCTTCGTGCGCGCCGCCGTCGACCGGTTCGGCCCGATCGACGTCCTGGTCAACAATGCGGGCCGCAACGGGGGTGGGGCCACCGCCCAGTTGACGGACGAGCTGTGGCTGGACGTCGTCGACACCAACCTCACCAGCGTGTTCCGGGTGACGAGGGCCGCCCTGACCAGCGGCGGCATGCTGGACCGCGGTCGGGGCCGGATCGTCAACATCGCCTCCACCGGCGGAAAGCAGGGCGTGGTGCTGGGCGCGCCGTACTCGGCCTCGAAGCACGCCGTGGTCGGTTTCACCAAGGCGCTGGGCCTGGAACTGGCGAAGACCGGCATCACCGTCAACGCGGTCTGCCCCGGCTACGTGGAGACGCCGATGGCCGAGCGGGTCCGGGCGGGCTACGCCGAGGTGTGGGGCACCACGCCCGAGGCGGTGCTCGAACGGTTCGAGGCGAAGATCCCGCTGGGCCGGTACACCACGCCCGAGGAGGTCGCGGGGCTGGTCGGCTACCTGATCACGGACACGGCGGCGCCGATCACCGCCCAGGCCCTCAACGTGTGCGGCGGGCTCGGCAACTACTGAGCGCGGCCCGGTCACGGCAGCTCGTCCCCGCCCCCGTCCCCGGCGCCGACGTCCGGGTCCGGGGGCGCGGGCGTTCCCTTGAGCTCGTGGAAGCCGGGGGTGCCGGCCAGCAGTAGGGCGGCGTCCCACAGCCGGCCCGCCTCCTCTCCGCGGGGCACGCGGGAGAGGACCGGCCCGAAGAAGGCCACCGGAGGACGGCCGGGCCGTGCCGGGTCGGTGACGGCCACCACCGGTGTGCCGGTGCGCGGGCCCAGCAGGCCGAGGGCTTCGGCGTGCGAGGCGCGCAGCGCCGCGTCGTGCGCGGTGGAGGTGCCGGCCGCCGCCAGGGCGGCCGGCAGACCGGCGGCGGCCAGCGCCGTGGCCGGGTCGGTGATCCAGCGCCGGCCGCTGCCGGCCCACAGAGCGCGGTGGAAGCGGACCAGGGCGTCCTGGCCGTGGGCCTGCCGGACGGCGGTGGCGATCCGCACCGGCACCAGGAGGTAGCCCTCGGGGTCCCCTTCCGGGTCGTCGTCGCGGCCCTCGTTGAGGAGCGCCAGGCTCATCAGGTGCCAGCGCGGAGCCAGCGGGCGGACCAGTGCCGCCTCCCGTAGCCAGCGGGAGGTCAGCCAGGTGTAGGGGCAGGCGGGGTCGAACCAGACGTCCACGGTGCGGGCGCCGGGGCCCGGCGCGCTGCGGTCGGTCACGGTGGCTCCCTCGGAGGATGTGATGCTTCGTCAGGGGCGGGTACTACGCTGAGGCGTTGCGCATGCCGCGGATCCCGGCCGCGACGCCCAGGATCGCGATGGCGACGGCCGCGAGGAATCCGTACAGCACCACCGATTCGGTCAACTGTCCGTCGAACAGGGCGCGTTCGGCCTCGACCACGTGGGTCACCGGGTTGATCCGGCTCAGGACGTAGAGCCAGGTCGGCGCGGCCGCCTCGGTGATCGGCAGCAGCACCCCGGAGAGAAGCAGCAGCGGGAAGAAGACCACCTGCTGTACCCCGTAGAACAGGGTCTGCCGGCGGCGGGAGTGGAGCGCCAGGGTGAAGGACAGCGCGCCGATGCCGACGCCGAAGACGCTCAGCAGCACGAGCCCGGCCAGGGCGCCCGGCAGGTGCAGCCGGAAGTCGGTCGGCAGCAGCAGGAGGAGGATCAGCAGGGCCTGGGTGAGCAGGACCACGACCTCCTTCAGTGTCCGGCCGACCAGCATGGCGGCCCGGTTGAGCGGGGTGACGAGCAGCCGCTCGAATGCGCCCGAGGAGATCTCGCCCAGCAGCGAGGCGCCCGACCCCGCGGTGGCGGACAGGCCGAGCAGGACGAGCATGCCGGGGACGAACCACTGCCAGGGTGAGCCCGCGCCGGCCGGCCCGCCGCCCGCGCCCGGGCCCGAGTTGGAGAGCAGCGGCGCGAAGAGGGCCAGCAGCAGGAACGGCAGCATCATCGTGAAGAGCAGGCCGACGGGCTGGCGCAGTTCGGGCTTGAGTTCGCGGGCGAACGCGGTGCGGGTGTCGGTGAGCACCTTCATGGTCAGGCTCCCTGGTGAGGGGTGGTCGGGATGCCGGCGTCGGCGCTCTCCCGGAGGGTGCGGCCGGTCAGGGTGAGGAAGACGTCGTCGAGGGTGGGGCGGGTCAGCCGGGTGCTGTGCACCCGGATCCCGGCCGCGTCGAGGTCGCGCAGCAGCTCCGGCAGCCGGACGTCGCCGTCGGAGGTCCGGACCCGCACCTCCCGGTCCTCGACGGTCACCTCCCGAACGGCCCGCAGGGTGCGGGCCCGGGTGGCGGCCGGGCCGGTGTCGGCGGGGTCGGAGGTCGTGAACGTGATGAGGTCACCGGCGAGTTCGGCCTTGAGGCGCTCCGGGGAGTCGTCGGCGATCACCCGGCCGTGGTCGATGACCAGCACCCGCCCGGCCCACAGGTCGGCCTCCTCCAGGTAGTGGGTGGTGAAGACGATGGTGGTGCCGAGGTCCTTGTGCAGGCGCAGCACGTGCTCCCAGATGTTGGCGCGGCTGTGCGGGTCGAGCCCGGTGGAGGGCTCGTCGAGGAAGAGCAGGTCCGGTTCGTGGACCAGGGCCATGGCGATGTCGAGCCGGCGGCGCTGGCCCCCGGAGAGGGTGCCGACCGTCCGCCGGGACAGCCCTTCCAGTTCGAGGGCGTCCAGCAGGCGTTCGGCCCGGGCGTGCGCCTCGGTGCGGCCCAGGCCGTACGCGCGGCCCTGGGTGACGAGTTCGTCCATGACCCGGAAGCCGGTGCCGGCGCTGTTGCCCTGGCCGAGGTAGCCGATCCGGCGGCGCACCCCGGCCGGGTCGGCCACCACGTCGTGCCCGGCGACGGTGGCGGTGCCCGTGGTCGGCGGGAGCAGGGTGGTCAGCATCCGCAGACTGGTGGTCTTCCCGGCGCCGTTCGGGCCGAGGAAGGCCACCACGGAGCCGGCCTCGATGTCGAGGTCGAGACCGCGGACGGCTTCGACGGTCTCTCCCTTGGCGCGGAAACTTCGGGTGAGTCCGCGGGTGTGGATCATGAGGTCTCCCGTACGGGGGCGTGGAGGGGCGCGGAGGTCACGGCTGCCGGGCGGGGCCGGTCGGAGCGGCCCCGGGCAGGCGGAGGAGAAGTCGGCTGCTCCGGGCTCTTGACTTCTGAGAGCTTAGAAGCGTCAATAACGTCACTGTCAGCGCCGCTGACAGTTCTTCTCCCGCCCTCGGAAGCTCGTTCGAGCGCGCCGCGTACCAGCGACCCTCCACCGGCCCGCCAGCGACGGACCCCAGGCTGACCGCCGACGGACGATCCGCCGCAGGCCGCACGGGAAGGTCGGTGAACCCCATGGCAGGACTCACGCGCAGACGGTTGATGGAGCTCTCGACGATGGCCGGGGGAGCCGCGCTGCTCGGTGCCCCGGCCGCCGCCACTCCGGTGGCCGGAGCGCGTGCCCCCCTGGGGCCGGTGGTCCTCGGCCCGGACGACCCCCGCTACACCGAACTCACCACCCGCGGGCACAACGGCCGCTTCACCGGCTCCCCGGACGTGGTGCACCTGGTCGGCTCACCCGGGCAGGTGGTCGCCGCGGTCGAGCAGGCCGCCCGGGACCGCAGGCGGATCGCGGTCCGCAGCGGCGGCCACTGCTTCGAGGGCTTCGTCGACGACCCCGCCGTCCGGGTCCTGATCGACGTCTCCGAGATGACGGACGTCTCCCACGACCCGGAGCGGCAGCTCTTCGCCGTCGCGGCCGGCGCCACCCTCGGGCGGGTCTACCGCACGCTCTACCTGGGCTGGGGCGTGACCCTGCCGGGCGGCAGCTGCCCCGGCGTCGGGGTGGGCGGCCACGTCGCGGGCGGCGGCTACGGGGCACTGTCCCGCCGGTACGGGCTGGTCGTCGACCACCTGTACGGTGTCGAGGTCGTCGTCGCGGACCGGTCCGGCCGGGCCCGCCAGGTCACCGCCACCCGGGACTCCACCGGGCCCGAGCGCGAGCTGTGGTGGGCCCACACCGGCGGCGGAGGAGGCAACTTCGGGGTCGTCACCCGCTACCTGTTCCGGTCGCCGGGCGCCGCCGGCGCGCCGGGCGACCTGCTGCCGAAACCGCCGACCGCCGTACGCTCGGTGTCCCTCGGCTGGCAGTGGCAGGACCTGAACCAGGAGGCGTTCGCCCGGCTGCTGCGCGCCCACGGGGATTGGCACCAACGGCACGCCGGTACGGACACGCCCTACGCCGACCTGTCGAGCGGCCTCACCCTCGGCCACCGCGCCGCCGGGCGGGTCTCGGTGGACGCCGCCCTCGACGCCTCCCGCCCCCGCGCCCGGGAACTCCTGGACGCCTTCGCCGCCGAACTGACCGCCGCGGCCGGCGTCCCGCACACGGCGACCACCACCGAGACGCCGTGGCTGAAGTCGGTGCTGGGCGTGGTGCAGTGGCCGGGCGGCGCCCGGTTCAAGTCCAAGTCCACCGTGCTGCGCAAACCCTGGTCCGACCGGCAGATCGCGGTCCTGCACGACCACCTGAACCGGGGCGGCGAGGAGTTCGCCACCGCCGGCGTCTACCTCACCTTCCTCGGCGGACGGATCAACACCGTGCCCCAGGACGCCACCGCCCTGCCCCACCGGGACAGCCTGTTCAGCGTCGTCCACGAGACCCTGTGGGGCGAGCCGGAGCAGACCGAACGCCACCTGGCCTGGGTGCGTGGCCTCTACCGGGAGCTGCACGCCGACACCGGCGGCGTCCCGGTGCCGAACGAGGCCAACGGCGGTGCCTACGTCAACTACCCGGACACGGACCTCGCCGACCCCGGCTGGAACACCTCGGGCGTGCCGTGGAGCGCCCTCTACTACCGGGACAACCACCGGCGGCTGCAACGGGTCAAGGAGCGCTGGGACCCGCTGGACCTGTTCCACCACGACCTGGGCGTCCGGCCGGCCGGCTGACGGACGGCGATGAGCCCTGCCCAGCGGTTCTCGAGTCACCGACCAGAGCCGGCCCCGACCCTGGCTCCGCTGACCGACAGCGGAGCCGGAGGAGGACCATGTCACGTCCCGGAACCCACCACACCGAACACTCGATCACCGTGTCCGCGTCCCCGCGGCGCGTCTACGACCTGATCGCCGACGTCGGCCGCTGGCCGGAGACCTTCCCGCCCACCGTGCACGTCGAACGCGTCGAACGGGGCGACACCGGGGAACGCATCCGGATCTGGGCCACCGCCAACGGCGAGGTGAAGACCTGGACCTCGCGGCGGCTGCTGGACCCCGGCCGGCTCAGCGTCCGTTTCCGGCAGGAGGTCTCCCAACCCCCGGTGTCCGCCATGGGCGGGGAGTGGATCGTCGAGCCGCTCACCGATACCGAGACCAGGGTGCGTCTGCTGCACGACTTCCGGGCCGTCGACGACGACGCCGAGAACGCCGCCTGGATCCAGCGGGCGGTCGACCACAACAGCGGCGCCGAACTGGAGGCCCTGCGCGCCGCCGTCGAGCGCGAGGAGGCCGGGGCCGGCCCGGTGCTCACCTTCGAGGACACCGTCGCCTTCGACGGCGACGTCAAGGCCGCCTTCGCCTTCGTCGACGAGGCGCACCGCTGGCCCGAGCGGCTGCCGCACGTGGCCCGCGCGGAGCTGACGGAGGATCAACCGGGCCTCCAGGTACTGGAGATGGACACCAGGGCGCCGGACGGATCCACCCACACCACCCGGTCCGTCCGGATCTGCTTCCCGCACGACCGGATCGTCTACAAGCAGCTGCGCACCCCCGCGCTGATGACCGCCCACACCGGGCAGTGGCTGTTCCGGGCGGACGGTGAAGGGGCCCGGATCACCTCCGTGCACACCGTGGTCCTCGACGAGGAGGCCGTGCCGGCCGTCCTCGGACCGGATGCCACCCTCGCCGACGCCCGCGCCTTCGTGCGCGACGCGCTGGGCCGCAACAGCACCACCACCATGGAGCACGCCGTGGCGCACGCCGGCCGGCCGCGGGCGTAGCGCGACCAAGGGTGGGGGGAGGGCCGGGACAGCCGGCCCTCCCCCCACCCGTCACTCAGGCATTCGGGCCGCCGAGCACCGCCTCGGACAGCCAATCCACCGCGTCGGGATAGGTGAACGGGTGCATGAACGCGCCCGCCCGCACGTCCCGGTAGAGCCGCGACAGCGGATGCGCCCCCGCGTAGGAGGCGCCGCCGATCACCACCAGGCAGTCCGAGACGATGTCGGGTGCCAGCCGGTTCACCATCAGCTTGGCGCACTGGAAGTCGGCCATCATGCGCCGCCCGCGCTCCGCCGGATCACCGTCGAAGCCGTACGCCAGCCAGTCCGCCACCGACAGCGTGCCCGCCACCGTCGTGCGCAGCGCGTACAGCCGGGCCTCGATCTCCGCGAGCAGCGTGCGCGTCGCGGCCCCCGCCGCCGAAAGCCCGCCCCGCTTGGCGAGTTCGGCCACCACGACGTCCCGCGCCGCTTGCGCCACCCCCGCGTAGATCCCCAGCATGGTGATCGAACTGACCGTCTGGCCCGCCAGGGACGCGTCCGACTGCTCCCCGACCGGCCCGCGCAGGAACACGTCCCCGGCCCGGATCGGACAGTCCTCCAGTACGACGTCCACGGTGCCGGAGGCCCGCATGCCCAGCCCGTCCCAGTTGTCCAGGACGGTCAGGCCCGGGGTCCCGCGCGACAGCACGGCCGCCGCCGAGCGGGCCACACCGGCCACCTCCACCTGCGCCGAGACGACGAAGTCGGTCGCGAACGGCGCCATGCTCGCCAGGGTCTTGCGGCCGGTCAGCACCCAGCCCCCGTCCGGGGCCGGCCGCAGCCTGGTCGCCCCCCGGCCGCCGGGGGCGTCCTTGACGGTGGTGCACACCACGGCCTCGCCCGAGCCCATGCCGCGCAGCAGCCGCTCGGCCAGCGCCCGCGGCCCGTCGTCGCCGTGCCGCCACTCGTGGGTGAAGGTCAGCCCCCGGCTGAGCTGCATGTGCAGTGCCAGCGCGGTCGACGCGTCCGCCTCGGCGACCGCCGTCAGAGCCAGGGCGACGTCGTGCAGGGAGGTGACGCCCAGACCGCCCAACTCCCGCGGCACGGTGGCGCCGAGCACGCCGCCGGCGCGCAGGGCCGCGAACACCTCGGTGCGGAAGACCCCCTCCCGGTCGGCCGACCGGGCGCCGTCCCGGATCGCGGGCAGGTGCCCGGTGAGCCGGTCCAGCAGGGCCCGGCCGGCCGCGGTCCTCGGTGTGCGCAGATCCGCCGTGACCGCCCGGTATCCGTCGTGTGTCGCCATCGCGTTCCCGCTTCCTTCGCTCGATATCCGGCCGCCCGGTGCGATCGGGACGGCCTCGATGATGTCCGGTGCGGTTCGACGACCGTTCGAGAGTCGCTGCCCGTCCCGAAAGTCCATGCTCCGTAACGGAGTTCGGCCGGTCCGGCCGGTCAGGCACCGGTCTCCCGCAGATAGCGGTCCAGCGCCCGCCGGTGGTAGCCGGGCCCGAAGGGGGGCCCGGCCGACCCGGGCACCAGCCGCCGCAGCTTCGCCACCGACGGGCAGTGCGAGAAGGCGCTGTCCCCGCCGCCGACGAGTTCCTCGGCCGCCTCCAGGCCCAGTCGCCGCTTCAGGTGGGCCACCAGGTCCCGGACGTCCACGCAGTCGCCGGAGGCCACGTTCACCGTCTCGTTGCGCACGCCCGCGGCGAGCAGCCCGTCCACGAGCCGGACGAAGTCCGCCACGTGCAGCAGGTCGCGCCGGGCCCCCGGGTGCACCCGGACCAGCCCCGCCCTGACCTGCGCCAGCAGGGCCGGCACCAGCCGGAAGTCGGGCTCGTGCGGCCCGAGGACATACGCCAGGCGCAGCACCAGGTGCTCGACGCCGGACTCCCGGATCACGGTCTCCAGGGCGTGCTTGTGCCGGCCGTAGCGGGTGCTGGCGACGAGCGGGTCGTCCTCCCGCCCCCGGCAGCCCGGGCCGCCGTACATGCTCACCGTGGAGAGGAAGACCAGCAGGTCACCCCGGTCGCGGCAGCGCGCGACCGTGTCCCGCACCAGCGCGGCCTCCCGCTCGTGCTCGGAGTCCGGCAGGTGCTGGCGGGGTACGCCCGCGGCCAGCACCGTCACCCCGGGGTAGGCCTCGCGCAGCGGCCGCAGGTACCGGGCGATGAATCCCTTGCCGATGATGTCCATGACCGCGTCACGCTAGGGCGTGGGTGCCACGCCCCCCTCGTGCCCGGCTCGACGGCCCGCCCGGACCCGGCCACGGGAAGTCGAGGGGTGATCGAGGGGACCTGCCTAGCGTCCTTCCCCATGACAGCGAGCATGACCGACGGCGAGTTGGGGCGTGTGCTGCTGACCCTGCGCGGCGTGCAGTGGATCCTGGGCACCAAGGGCGATCCGTACGCGCTGCTGCTTCGTGCTGCCGGGGACGACCGCGCCGAACTGGGCCGGCGGGTCCGCGAGCGCGGCCCCCTGTACCGCAGCAGCGCCGAGGCGTGGGTGACGGCGGACCACGAGGCGGCCACCGCCGCGCTGGCCGACCGGCGGCTGACGCCCCGGCCACCGGGGGCCGGGGCGTCAGCCGGTGAGCCGGCCGGCGAACCGGCGCCCTGGGACGTTCCCGCCCTGCACGAGGCACTGCCGCTCGCCGAACTGCCCACCGGACTCGACCGCGAGGAGTACGAGCGGCTGGCGCGCTGGGCCGAACCGGTGCTCGGCGAACGGGCCGTGGGCCGCCTGCGGGCACCGGCCGTACGGGCCTACCGGAGCCGGGCGGCCGCCCTCGGCGAGCGGTTCGACCTGGTGGACGACCTGATCCGGCCGGCCACCGTCGAGACGGCCCGGGTGCTGCTCGGGCTGCCGCGGCACCGGGCCGAGCGCTTCGCCGAACTGTGCGGCGCGACCGCCGGAGCGCTGGACGCGACGCTCTGCCCGCCCAGGCTGGACACCGCCCGCCGGCTGGGCGCCGCCCTGCCCGAACTCCGCGCCCTGCTCGCCGAGACGGTCGCGGACGCGGAGAAGGCGGTCGCCGGGAACACGTACGCCGGGAAGACGGTCGGGCGTGCGACCGGGGGCGGCCTGCCCGGCCGGCTGCTGCGGCTCCCGCCCCCGGACGGGCGTCCGGCGGCCGCAGCCGACGACGTGCTGACCGTGAGCGTCCTGCTCGCGACCGTCGGCGTCGACGTCACCACCACGCTGGTCGGCAACGCGCTCGCCCTCCTGCTGGACCACCCCGAGCAGTGGCGGGCCCTGGTCGAGGACCCCGGGCTCGCCACCGCCTGCGTCGCCGAGACCCTGCGGCACGCGCCGCCGGTCCGGCTGCGCCGACTGTACGCCCGGCAGGACCTGGAAATCGCCGGGACCGGGGTGGCCGCCGGCGAGGAGGTGGTGGTGCTGGTCGAGGCCGTGCACCGCGACCCCCGGCGGCACCCCGACCCCGACCGCTTCGACCTCCGCCGGCCCGCCCCCGACCGCCGGCTGCTCCCCGAGGACGGCCACCACGGCGGTCTCGTCGTCCCGGCGGCGCGGCTGGCGGCCGACGCGGCCCTGCGGGCCCTCGCCGCGGAGCTGCCCGACCTGACCCGAACCGGCGAGGTGCTGCGCCGGCTCCGCTCACCGATCACCAGCGGGGTGCTCCGCTTCCCCGCCGCCCGCCACGGAACCGTCCGGCGGCAGATCCCGCCCCGGGCCCGATGAATCCCGAGGAAGGCCCCATGTGCCGTGTCTGTGGAGGACCCGTCCGTCAGTTCTTCGACTTCGGGCGCCAGCCACTGTCCGACGCCTTCGTGGACCCAGAACGCGTCGACGAGGAGTACTTCTTCCGGCTCGCCGTGGGCATCTGCGAGTCCTGCGGCATGACCCAGCTCCTGGAGGAGGTCGCCCGGGACCGCATGTTCCACGAGGCCTACCCCTACCACTCGTCCGGCTCGGCCCACATGCGGCGGCACTTCGAGCGGACCGCCGCCCGGCTGTCCCGGGACCACCTGCGTGGGCCCGACCCGTTCGTGGTGGAGATCGGCTGCAACGACGGGGTGATGCTGCGCGCCCTGGCCAAGGAGGGCATCCGTCACCTCGGTGTCGAGCCCTCCGGCGGCGTGGCCGAACTCGCCCGCCAGCAGGGCGTCCGGGTCCGCTCCGAGTTCTTCGAGGAGGCGACGGCGGCCGCGATCCTGGCCGCGGACGGCCCCGCCGACCTGGTCTACTCCGCCAACACTGTCTGCCACATCCCCTACCTGGACTCCGTCTTCCGGGGCCTCGACACCCTGCTGGCCCCGGACGGCGCTTTCGTCTTCGAGGACCCGTACCTCGGTGACATCCTCGAACGCACCACCTTCGACCAGATCTACGACGAGCACTTCTACTTCTTCACCCTGACCTCGGTGCGGAACGCGGCCGCCCGCCACGGCTTCGAGGTCGTCGACGTCGAACGGCTGCCGGTGCACGGTGGCGAACTGCGCTACACCCTCAAGCGGGCCGGCCGCGGCACCCCGAACCGGGCCGTGGCCGAACTGGCAGCCGAGGAGCGGCGCAGGGGGCTGGACAACCCCGAGGTGTTCGACGAGTTCGCTGTCCGGATCGAACGCATCCGCACCGAACTGACCACGCTGCTGAGGAAGTTGCGCGCGGAGGGCAAGCGGGTCGTCGGCTACGGCGCCACCGCCAAGAGCGCCACCGTGACCAACTACTGCGGCATCGGACCCGAGTTGATCGAATGGGTCTGCGACGTGACCCCGGCCAAGCACGGCAAGCTCATGCCCGGCTCGCACATCCCGGTCCGCCCCAGCGAGGCCCTGGCCCAGCCCTACCCGGACTACGTGGTGCTGTTCGCCTGGAACCACGCCGAGGAGATCATGGCCAAGGAGCGGCTGTTCCGCGAGTCCGGCGGGCGCTGGATCGTCTACGCGCCGGAGGTCCGCGTCATCTGACCCCGCACCATCCCACCGCCGGTCCCCGCCGGCGCCACCACCAGCAACGAGGACGGTGACATGGAGTCGCGACAACTCGCCGTGGCCGGCGCGTTCGAGTTCCGGCCGAAGGTCTTCACCGACGAACGGGGGCTCTTCGTCTCCCCGTTCCAGGAGACGGCCGCCCGCGAGGCCCTGGGGCATCCCTTGTTCCCCGTGGCCCAGACCAACCACAGCCGCTCCCGGCGCGGCACGATCCGGGGCGCCCATTACACCCTCACGCCCCCGGGGGTCGCCAAGTACGTGTACTGCGCGCGCGGCCGGGCGCTCGACCTGGTCATCGACGTCCGGGTCGGCTCGCCCACATACGGCCGCTCGGACGCCGTCCTGCTCGACCAGGAGGACTTCCGCGCCGTCTACTTCCCGGTCGGCGTCGCCCACGCCTTCGTGGCCCTGGAGGACGACACCGTGATGTCGTACATGCTCTCCGGCGAGTACGTCCCCGAGCACGAGCTGTCGCTCTCCGTCCTCGACCCGGCGCTCGGCCTGCCGCTGCCGCGCGACGTCGACCCGGTCATGTCCGAACGGGACCGGGCCGCGCCGACCCTGGAGACGGCCGAGAAGAGCGGCACCCTCCCGGAGTACCGCGCGTGCCTCGACCTCGAACGGGCACTGTGCGGACGCCCGGCCCGATGACCGCCGGGCCGCGGACGGGCGCCGTCGCCGTGATCGGCGCCACCGGCTGGGTCGGCGGCGCGGTGACCGCCGCGTTCGCCCGGGCCGGCCGGCCCGTGGCCGAGGTCGCGCGCCGCCGGCCCCCGGACACCGCCGGCCGGCGCTTCCACGCCCTCGACGTCGCCGCCGCGGACCCGGCCGAGCTGGCCGCACTGCTCGCCGAGGCCGACGTGGACACCGTGGTCAACGCGGCCGGCGGCTGGGTCACCGGAGCGGCCGAGAACGAGCGCGCCCACGTCCGGCTGGTGGAGAACCTGCTGGCCGCGTGCGCGCGCACGCCCCGACCGCCGCGCCTGGTGCAGATCGGCTCCGTGCACGAGTACGGACCGCTGCCCGCCGGCACCGCCGTCGACGAGACCCGGGCGCCGAACCCCGGCTCCGTCTACGCCCGCACCAAACTGGCCGGCGCCGAGGCGGTGCTCCGCGCCACCCGCGAGGGCGCGGTGGACGGCGTGGTGCTGCGCGTCGTCAACCTGTGCGGCCCGGGCGTCGCGGCGGGGTTCCTGGGCGCCGCGGTCCGCCTGCTGCGCGCCGCCACCCCGGACCACCCGGCCGAGCTGACCGTGGCCGACGCCCACCGCGACTACCTCGACGTCCGGGACCTGGCCGGCGCCGTCCTCGCGGCCGCCACCGCCCCGGTGACCGGCCAGGTGATCAACGTGGGTCGCGGCGAGGCAGTACCTGTGAGCCGCCTGATCGACCTGCTCGTCGCCGCCGCGGCCCCGCCGCCCGGCGCGGTCCGGCGGCGCACCGCCCCGGTCGACTCCCGGGGCGGTGACTGGACCCTCGCCGACATCGCCCGCGCGGCCCGGCTGCTGGGGTGGCGACCGCAGGTGGACCTGCCCGCCTCGATCAAGGACATGTGGGACGCGTCCCGCACGGACCACCTGGAGCGAGCATGACCGAAGCAACCGCACGACCCGCGAGCCGGCGGCGCACCGCCGCCACCCCCCTGCGCGTCGCCGCCTCGGCCCGCGCCCGGCCCGACGGGCCCGCCTCGCGCCAGGACTTCCGCGACTGGTTCGCCGAGGCCGCGAAGCGCACCTTCACCTGGGTGGAACGGGTCCCGCTGGACGAACTCGCCGGCTGGCGCACCGACCCCGGCACCGGCAACCTGCGCCACCACACCGGTGGCTTCTTCACCGTGGAGGGCCTGGAGGTGCGGATCCCGGACGGCCCGGTGCCGGCCTGGAGCCAGCCCATCATCAACCAGCCCGAGATCGGCGTCCTCGGCATCCTGGTCCAGGAGTTCGACGGGATCCTGCACTGCCTGATGCAGGCCAAGGTCGAGCCCGGCAACGCCAACGGGCTGCAGATCTCGCCGACCGTGCAGGCCACCCGCAGCAACTACACCGGCGTCCACGGCGGCCGGCCCGTACCGTACCTGGAACTGTTCCGGGACCCGGGCCCGGACGGCCCGCTGGTCGACGTGCGCCAGTCCGAACAGGGCTCCGCCTTCCACCACAAGCGGAACCGGAACATGGTGGTCGAGGCGTACGGGGACGTGGAGGTGCACGAGGGCTTCCGCTGGTTCACCCTCGGCGAGCTGCACCAACTCCTCGCCGAGGACGACCTGGTCAACATGGACGCCCGGACCGTGCTGTCCTGCCTGCCGTTCGCCGACGCCCGGCTCGCCCGCGAACTCGGCCCGCCCGACGACGAGTTCAGGGCGGCCCTGTTCCGCTCCTGCGACCCGTCCGCCGGGGCCCGGCACTCGCTGGACTCCGTGCTGAGCTGGATCACCGAGGCCCGCACCCGCACCGAGGTCCGGGTGCGCCGCGTCCCGCTCGCCGGACTTCCTGGCTGGCACCGCACCCCGGAGCGGATCTCGCACGAGAGCGGGGCCTTCTTCGACGTCATCGGCGTACGGGTGGAGGCCGGCGGCCGGGAGGTCGCCCAGTGGTCCCAGCCGATGATCGAACCGCACGGCACCGGCGTGGTCGCCTTCCTGACCCGGCCCATCGACGGGGTGCTGCACGTCCTGATGCACGCCCGGGCCGAGGCCGGCTACATGGACGTGGTGGAACTCGCCCCCACCGTCCAGTGCACCCCCGACTCCTACGCGCACCTGCCGGGCAGCGCCCGGCCGCGCTTCCTCGACGCGGTGGAGGCGGCGGACCCGGGCCGGATCCGCTTCCGGTCCGTGCTCTCCGAGGAGGGCGGACGCTTCCACCACGCCCGCAACCGCTACCTGATCGTCGAGGGCGACGCCGACACCGACATCGCCCCCGACGACCCCGACTACCGGTGGATGACCGTGCACCAGCTCGTCGAGCTGCTGCGCCACAGCCACTACCTGAACATCCAGGCCCGCAGCCTGGTGGCCTGCCTGCAGAGCCTGCTCGTCCCCGGCGAGCCGGCGCCGACCGCGGAGAGGAAGGTGCCGTGATGCACCCCGACAACGTACGCCCGGTCACCCGGTGCCGGGTCTGCGAAGCCTCGGACTGGCAGGAGGTGGTCTCCTTCGGCGACGTGCCGCTGGCCAACGCCTTCCTGGAACCGGCCGCCTCCTACGCGGACGAGCCGGCCTACCCGCTGGGCGTGGTGTCCTGCCGCTCCTGCCGGCTGATGAGCGTCACCCACGTGGTCGACCCCGAGGTGCTGTACCGCACCTACAGCTACGTCACCTCGGACTCCGAGACCATGACCCGGCACATGGCGAGGGTCGCCGACCTGTGCCGGGAGCGGGCCGGCCTCGCCGCCGGCGACCTGGTGGTGGAGCTCGGCAGCAACACCGGCCAGCAGCTCGCCGCCTTCGCCCCGCACGGGGCCCGGCTGCTCGGCGTGGACCCGGCCCGCAACCTGACGGCCGCCGCCGACCGGCTCGGGGTCCCCACCGTGCCCGAGTTCTTCACCGCCGCCACCGCCGGGGCCGTCCGCCGGGACCACGGCCCGGCCCGGATCATCCTCGGCCGGCACGTCTTCGCCCACATCGACGACCTCGCCGGGGTGCTCGCCGGGGTGCGGGAGCTGCTCGCGTCCGACGGCGTGTTCGTCATCGAAGTCCCGTACGCGGTCGACCTGTTGGAGAAGAACGCGTTCGACACCATCTACCACGAGCACCTGTCGTACTTCCTGGTCCGCACGCTGGACACGCTGTTCACCCGGCACGGCCTCAGCCTGTTCGACGTGCAGCGGCTCCCGGTGCACGGTGGCTCCCTCCTCGCGTTCGTGGGGCGTCCCGAACAGGGGCGGCCGGTCGGTGCGACCGTCGGGGCGCTGATCGCGGCCGAGGAACGGGCGGAGCTCGGCAGCGAGGCCGGCTACCGGGAGTTCGTTCGCGGCGTCCAGGCCGTCCGGGAGGAACTGCCCGCCCTGGTGCGATCCCTGGTCGAGGAGGGCAACCGGGTCGCCGGATACGGGGCGTCGGCCAAGGGCACCACGATCCTCAACATCTGCGGGCTCGGCCCGGACGAGGTGGCGTACTGCACCGACACCACCGTCCTCAAGCAGGACAAGGTGCTGCCCGGCACCCACATCCCGGTGCGCAGCCCCGACTGGGCGCGGACCGATCCGCCGGACGTCTACCTGATGCTGGCGTGGAACTACGCCGACGAGATCCTGCGCAAAGAGGAGGCCTTCCTGCGGGCCGGCGGCCGGTTCGTGCTGCCGTTCCCGAAGCCCGTCATCGTCTCGGCGGACTCGCTGCGCTGACGGCACGCCGGCACCGACGGCCGGACGAGCGAGGCCCGGCGGAACGTCACCAGGACGTTCCGCCGGGCCTCGCGCCGTGCTCAGGGCCGGTCGTCGCGGGTCACGTACCGTTCGCGCACCCGCCACTGGCCGTCCTCGACGACCAGCAGGTCCTCGCACACGCACATCAGCAGCAGCCGGGGGTCCTCGCCCTGGCGGGTCGCCACCACCTGCACGTACGAGCGCACCCGCACCGAGCCGTCCGGTGCCGCGCGCTCCACCGCCGCCGTGGACAGCACGTGCCGGCGGACCTCGCCCCCGGCCACCAGGGCCGCGTGCGCGGTGCGCACCCCGGCGGCCAGGGCGGCGCGGCCGCGGACCGGCTCGGGCAGCGACGGCGGCGCGAACAGGCCGTCCGCGGTGAAGGTGGCGGCCCACGCCTCGGCCTCGCCGGAGTCCAGCAGCTGCATCTGCCGGGCGTAGAAGTGCCCCAGGTCGGCGCAGAGTGCCGGGTACGCCTCCTGCGCCGGGCTGACGGTGTCCGTCATGGTTCTCCCTCCTCGCCCGCGGGATCGCGGGACGCTGCCCGGATGTTCGCGCCCGCTCTTGGAGCCGGGCTGGTGCCCGGGCCCGCCTCCGGCTCCAGCCCGGCTCCACCGTTGTTCCGGAGCCGGCCGGGAGGATCCGGAGCCCGACGCCGCGGCCGGCTCCGACCCGGGGCCCCGGCCCGAGGTTGCGGCCCCGGGGTTGCGGCCCCGAGGTTGCGGCCCCGAGGTTGCCGCCCCGAGGTTGCGGCCCCGAGGTTGCCGCCCCGACCCCACGGAGGTGCCCTGTGCGGCTCATCGACCTGTCCTCGCCGGTGGACGCCACGCTCTGGGAACCCGATCCCGTGAAGCACGAGGTCCTCACTCCCCGCGAGGGCGCCGTGCACATGAGCGAGGAGATGCGCACCCACTTCGGCATCGAGGTCGGCCCCGACGAACTGCCCGACGGTGAGTTCCTCTCCCTGGACCGCCTCACCCTCACCACCCACACCGGCACCCACGTGGACGCGCCCTCCCACTACGGATCGCGGGCCGGCTACGGCGACGGCGTGCCGCGGCACATCGACCGGATGCCGCTGGACTGGTTCCTGCGGCCCGGCCTGGTCCTCGACCTCACCGACGCGCCCACCGGCGTCATCGGCGCGGACCGCCTGGAGCGGGAGTTCGCGCGGATCGGCCGCCGCCCCGCCCCGCTGGACATCGTCCTGCTGCACACCGGGGCCCAGCGCCACCAGGGCACCCCGAAGTACTTCACCGAGTTCGCGGGCCTCGACGGGCCGGCCGTCCACCTGCTGCTGGACCTCGGCGTCCGGGTCATCGGCACGGACGCGTTCAGCCTGGACGCGCCGTTCGGCGACATCATCGCCCGCTACCGGGCCACCGGGGACCGCTCGGTGCTGTGGCCCGCGCACGTGATCGGCCGGGACCGCGAGTACTGCCAGATCGAGCGGCTCGCCAACCTGGAGGCGCTGCCCGGCCCGGACGGCTTCCGCGTCTCCTGCTTCCCCGTCAAGGTGGCCGGAGCCGGGGCCGGCTGGGCCCGCGCGGTGGCGATCGTCGACGAATGAGCGTCCGCCGCCCGTGACCGGGCCCGCACGCCTGCCCGCACGTGTACCCGCACCCGCACCGAAGGAGTCCGATGTACGGTCAGGACCTGGCGGAGGTCTACGAACTGGTCTACCGCTCGCGCGGCAAGGACTGGGCCGCGGAGGCCGCCGCGATCACCCGCCTGATCCGGGAACGGCTGCCCGGGGCGGACTCCCTGCTGGACGTCGCCTGCGGCACCGGCGCCCACCTGGAGACCTTCGCCGGGCGCTTCGGCCACACCGAGGGCCTGGAACTCGCCCCGGCGATGCTGGAGCGCGCCACCCGCCGGCTCCCCGGGGTGCCGCTGCACCGGGGCGACATGCGCGCGTTCGACCTCGGGCGCCGGTTCGACGCGGTGGTCTGCCTCTTCACCGCCATCGGCTACCTGCCGGACCTGGCCGGCCTGCGGGCGGCGGTCGCCGCGATGGCCCGCCATCTGCGGCCCGGCGGGGTGCTGGTGGTCGAACCCTGGTGGTTCCCGGAACGGTTCCTCGACGGGTACGTGGCCGGTGACCTCGCCAGTGACGAGCGGCGCACCGTCGCCCGGATCTCGCACTCCACCCGACACGGCCGCACCACCCGCATGGAGGTCCGGTTCGTGGTCGGCGAGGCCGACGGCATCCGGGAGTTCACCGAGATCGACCTGCTCACCCTGTTCACGCAGGAGGAGTACCTGGCCGCGTTCACGGACGCCGGCTGCCCGGCGGAGTACCTCCGGCCGGACTGGACGGCGCGCGGGCTGTTCGTCGCCCGCCGCGACTGACACCGGCAGCGGTGTCGAACCGGGTGCGAGACGGATGCGAGTGCCGTCGGCTGGGATCGGAGCCCGCCGGCGCCCGGTCCCAGCTCGGTCCGAGCCTGGTCCGAGCCTGGTCCGGGCCCGCCGGAGCTTGTCGGAGCCTGTCGAAGACGAAAGAGAAGAGAGTTCTTGTGACCATTCGCGTATGGGGATATCTGGACGAGTACGCCGCGGAACGGGAGGACATCCTCGACGCGGTGGACACCGTCTTCGGCTCGGGCCGGCTGGTCCTCGCCGACAGCGTCCGGTCGTTCGAGGAGGAGTTCGCCGCCTGGCACGGCGTCCCGCACTGCGTCGGGGTGGACAACGGCACCAACGCCGTCAAGCTCGGTCTGGAGGCCCTCGGGGTGGGGCCCGGGGACGAGGTGATCACCGTCTCGAACACGGCCGCCCCGACCGTGGTCGCCATCGTCGGCACCGGGGCGACCCCGGTCTTCGTCGACGTGGGTGAGGACTACCTGATGGACGTCTCCCAGGTGGAGGCCGCCATCACCCCGCGGACCCGCTGCCTGCTGCCGGTCCACCTGTACGGCCAGTGCGTGGACATGGCGCCGTTGGAGGAACTCGCCGAGCGGCACGGCCTGGCCGTGCTGGAGGACTGCGCCCAGGCCCACGGCGCCCGTCACCACGGCCGCCCGGCCGGGACGATGGGCCGGGCCGCCGCCTTCTCCTTCTACCCGACGAAGGTCCTGGGCGCGTACGGCGACGGCGGCGCCGTCCTCACCTCCGACGCCGAGGTCGACGGCGCGCTGCGCCGGCTGCGCTACTACGGCATGGAGGAGCGGTACTACGTGACCGCGCTGCCCGGCCACAACAGCCGGCTGGACGAGGTCCAGGCCGAGATCCTGCGGCGCAAACTCCGCCGCCTGGACAGTTACGTGGTGGCTCGGCAGGACATCGCCCGGCGCTACGCCGTGGGGCTCGCCGACACCGACCTGGTCCTCCCGGAGACGGCCCCCGGCAACGAGCACGTGTACTACGTCCACGTGGTGCGCCACCCGCGCCGGGACGAGATCATCGAGGCGCTGCGGCCCCGGGGCATCGAACTCAACATCAGCTATCCGTGGCCGGTGCACACCATGACCGGCTTCGCCCACCTCGGTCACGGGGAGGGCTCGCTCCCCGTGACCGAGCGGCTGGCCGGTCAGATCTTCTCGTTGCCGATGTACCCCTCGCTGACCGCGGACGCCCAGGACCGGGTGATCGAGGCCCTGCGCGAGGTGCTCAAGAACCTGTCCTGACCGGCCGGTCCGTCCCGTCCGCCGCCGCCCGGGAGAGCCGGGCCGCGTAGAGTCCGTTCTCGCTCAGGCTCAGCGACCGCAGCGCGGTGGCGTGCGGGACGAAGTCCGGGTGCCCCACCGCGCGCCGGAAGGAGTCCCGGTCCCGCCACACGGCGAGGTTCACGTAGCGGGCCGGGTCGTCCACCTCCCGCAGCAGGGTGTGCCGGACGAATCCCGGCTGCCGGGCCATGAAGGCGGAGGTGCGGTCGAAGACCTCCTCGAACTCCTCGGCCGGCCCGAGCACGGTGAACCGGTTGACGAACGTCACCTCGGCGCCGCCGGGTGCTTCGGGGGACACGTGCTCTTCGTTCGGCATGGCGGGATCGTCCTCGTCTCGTGTGGGCGGATCGGCGGGCGGGGTGTCCGGCACCTCGCCCGGGCGCCTGCGCGCGGCAGCCGCGGACGCGTGCCGCCGAGCCTGACGGCCGGCTGTGGAGGATGCCTCGACAGCCGCTGACCGCCGTCGCGGGCCCGGCGGGACCTGCCGGGCCCGCCTCAGCGCACCGCCGCCTGCTGGACCAGCGGCCGGGCGGCCAGCGCGTCCTCCCGCCGCTCCCGCGCGTAGGCGCGGGCCAGCCGGTCGAAGACGTAGCGGCCGATCCCGTCCCCGCGCCGGTCGGTGGCCAGCAGGTGGTGGTCCGCCAGCTCCTCCAGGATGGTCTCCAGGTCCTGGGCCGGGCGGCACAGCAGCTCGGCGGCCCGGCTCGCGGTGAACGGCGACTCGTCCACCTCGCTGAGCAGCCGGAAGACCTCCTGCTCCGCGCCGGTCAGTCCGTGGTAGCTCGCCTCGAACCGGGAGCGCACGTCCAGCTCGCCCAGCCGGGCCACGTCCAGGATGCGGGGAGTGGCCCCGAGCCGGTCGGCGAGCACCGCGAGCGAGAGGCCCGGGCCCGCCGCGAGCCGCCCGCCCACGCAGCGCAGGGCGAGCGGGTGACGGCCCAACAGCTCGACGATCCGCAGCGCGGCCTCCGGCTGCCGCTCGACGCGGTGGCGGCCGGCCAGGGCCGCCAGGATCTCCAGGGCCTCCTCCCGGGGCGGCGCGTGCAGTTCGACGTGCTCGGCCTCCACCAGGGCGGCCATTCGGCGGCGGCTGGTGACCAGCAGCGCGCAGCGCGGGTCGGCGGGCAGCAAGTGCCGGATCCGGGCCGAGGACTCGACGTCGTCCAGCAGCACCAGGATGCGCCGCCCGGAGGTGCGGGAGCGGAACAGCGCCCCGCACTCCTCCAGGCTCTCCGGGATGCGTGAGGCCGGGACTTCGAGGGCCCGCAGGAAGCCGCGCAGGACCTCGGCGGGGTCGCGCGGCTCGGTGGAGGAGCCGCGCAGGTCCGCGTACAGCTGTCCGTCGGTGAAGCGGGTGCGGAGCAGGTGGGCGAGGTGCACGGCCACCGCGCTCTTGCCGATCGCGGGCGGTCCGCTGATCACGCCGATGCGGGCCGCGGTGCCGTGGGCCTCGGGGTCGTCCGGCTCGCGCAGCGCCGCCTCCAGCTCCTTGAGGACGGCCTGCCGGCCAACGAACCCGGCGAGGCCGGCGGGCAGTTGGGCGGGTGTCCCGATGGAATCCGGCGGCGAGAGGGGCGGCGCCGGGAAGACCGCGGCGGGCGGCAGGAGGGTGGGGGAGTGGGCGGGCGCGGGCGCGGGCGTGCGCTCGCCGGCCGGGGCGAGGGCGGGCGCCACCGGTGCGGGCTGCGGGCCGCGCGGCTCCGGGGGTTCGGCGGGCGGGTCGGAGAGCAGGGTGTACTGGAGCCGGGCGAGGTCGCTGCCCGGTTCGAGCCCCAGCTCGTCGATCATCTTCTGGCGCAGGATCCGGTACACCTCCAGTGCCTCGTGCCGGCGGCCGGATCGGTGCAGGGCCACCATCAGCAGCCCGTGCAGGTGTTCGTGCAGCGGGTGGGCCAGGACCAGCGCCTTGAGCTCGCTGATGAGTTCGCGGTGCCGGCCGGCTTCCAGGTCGGCCTCGATCCGCAGTTCGAGGATGCGGAAGCGCAGTTCCTCCAGCCGGGTCACGTAGGAGAAGAGCCGTCCGCCGGTCTCGACGTCGGCGAGGGCGGGGCCCCGCCACAGGGCCAGGGCCCGCTCGAAGCTCTCCAGCGCCGCCGCGGACTCGTTCCGCTGGAGGAGCTCCTGGCCCCGTTCGGCCTCCCGCTCGAAGAGGCTGACGTCGAGGGTGTCCTCCGGGATGCTGAGGACGTAGCCGCCCGGCTGGGTCTGCAGGAGGTTCCCCAGGCCCTGCTTCAGCAGGAGCTTGCGGAACTTGTAGATGTACGTCTGGAGGGTGGTGACCGCGCTCGGGGGCGGGAGTTCGGGCCACAGCTCGTCGATCAGTTCGGGTGCCTGCACGACGGTGTCGTGCCGCAGTATCAGCAGGGATATGACCTGACGCGGCTTGGGCGCGGTCGGCATGATGTTGCGCCCCCGCCACAGGATCTCGACGGGGCCCAAAAGCCGGAACTCCAAGATGTTCCTCCCGTTCAGGTGGGGCCTGACATCTTGTCGTGCTCGTAGCGGAGTGGTGGGGTCGCTCCGGATGAGATCGAGCACGCATCTCGTCATCAGGTGATCGTCACGACTTCACCGTAAGTCCTTGAATACACCTGGTCAATGACGGGCAGCGGGCCCGGAGGTGGCGGTCTGAATCACTGCCAAAAGAACGAGATGTCTTGTTTGTCTGGTTTTGCATTGCCCGCCGAAGGAAAAGTTCCCGTAAAGTCCGACCGATTGGGAAGTGGCGGATATTCGATCCCGGTGGGCGCGCGGCCGCGGTCGCCGCACGGTGCTCGTCAGCTCGCGGGTTCCGTCCTTCGACCGGGGTCGACGGTTCGGGCGCCGGGCGATCCTTTCCCGCCACCACTACCGCGTCCGCCACCCGCCACGACCGGCGGGGGCACCGCTCTCCCGGCCTCGGACCGCATTGCCGCCCAGGCGCAGTTTCCGCCCAACAGGCCCTGTGCGCCCGCCTGTTCGAGTAGTCCTCCAGCGGGACTCGAACGGGGGAGCGTCCCACCGGACGGCCGGATCGGACGTCGGACCCGCTTCCGGAGCCGCCGCCGAGCCCCCTGGCGACCCTCCACGGGCCATTGAGCCGAATGCGAGCCGATCCGCGCACGATCCCTCCGTGGGCATTACCGCCGGTGCCGGCCCGGAGATCCGCGGTGTCGGGACCGGGGCAGAGAATTCGGATGAACGCACGAAGGTAAAGGGGGGGACGGAATGAGAGCGCCGGAGAATCGCCGCGCGGTCATCACCGGAATCGGGATCGTGGCGCCCGGTGCGATCGGTGTGAAGCCGTTCTGGGAGCTGCTGACGTCCGGCCGGACCGCCACCCGCACCATCACCGCGTTCGACCCCTCGCCATTCCGGTCCCGAATGGCGGCGGAATGCGATTTCGACCCTGCGGCGGAAGGGCTCACACCCCGGCAGATCCGGAGGATGGACCGGGCCGCGCAATTCGCCGTCGTCGCCGCCCGCGAAGGAATCCAGGACAGCGGCATCGACCCCGACGCCCTGGACCGTTCCCGGGTCGGCGTCGTCATCGGCAGTGCCGTCGGCTGCACCACCGGTCTGGAGAACGAATACGCCGTCGTCAGCGACAGCGGGAGCCGGTGGCTGGTCGACCACACCTATGCGGTGCCACACCTGTTCGACTACTTCGTTCCCAGTTCGATCGCCACGGAGGTCGCGCACGACCGCATCGCGGCAGAGGGCCCCGTCTCCCTGGTGTCGACCGGCTGCACCTCCGGCCTGGACGCGGTCGGCCGGGCCGCCGACCTCATCGTGGACGGCACCGCCGACGTGATGATGGCCGGCGCGACCGAGGCCCCCATCTCGCCCATCACCGTGGCCTGTTTCGACGCCATCAAGGCGACCAGCCCCTACAACGACCGGCCGGCCGAGGCGTCCCGGCCCTTCGACCGCACCCGGCGCGGCTTCGTCCTCGGCGAGGGCGCCGCGGTCCTCGTCCTGGAGGAGCGGGAGCACGCCCGCCGCCGGGGCGCCGAGGTCTACGCCGAGATCGGCGGGTACGCGGCCCGCTCCAACGCCTTCCACATGACCGGACTGCGCCCCGACGGACGGGAGATGGCGGAGGCGATCCGGGCGGCACTGGCGGAGGCCCGGACCGACCCGTCGGAGATCGACTACGTCAACGCCCACGGCTCGGGCACTCGCCAGAACGACCGGCACGAGACCGCGGCCTTCAAACTCAGCCTCGGCGAGCACGCCCGCCGCACCCCGGTCAGCAGCATCAAGTCCATGATCGGCC
Organism: Kitasatospora sp. NPDC002543; assembly: GCF_053594915.1. Lineage (NCBI taxonomy): Bacteria > Bacillati > Actinomycetota > Actinomycetes > Kitasatosporales > Streptomycetaceae > Kitasatospora > Kitasatospora sp. NPDC002543. The sequence goes on from NZ_JBSFWR010000023.1 coordinate 66,880, forward strand.
ACTCGCTGGGCGCCATCGGCTCCCTGGAGATCGCCGCCTGCGCCCTCGCCATCCGGCACGACGTGGTGCCGCCCACAGCCAACCTGCGCGAGCCCGACCCGGAGTGCGACCTCGACTACGTGCCGCTGGAGGCCCGTTCGGTGGCCGTGTCCGACGTCCTCACGGTCGGCAGCGGCTTCGGTGGCTTCCAGAGCGCCATGGTGTTGACCGAGCCCGGCAGCCGGGGACGGGCCGCCGCGTGAGCGGGGCCGACCCGGTCGTCACCGGGATGGGCGTGCTGGCCCCGACGGGCCTGGGCCGTGACGAGCACTGGACGAACACCCTGGACGGCGTCTCGGCGATCGGCCCCGTCACCCGCTTCGACGCCGACCGCTACCCCAGCCGGCTCGCCGGCGAGATCCCCCGGTTCGTCGCGGAGGAGCACCTGCCCGGCCGGCTCCTGCCGCAGACCGACCACATGACCAGGATGGCGCTGGTCGCCTCCGACTGGGCGTTCGCCGACGCCGGGGTCGATCCGGCCGCCCTGCCCGAGTACGGGGCCGGAGTCGTCACCGCCGCCTCCGCGGGCGGCTTCGAGTTCGGCCACCGGGAGCTGGAGAACCTGTGGGGGCGCGGCCCCGAATACGTCAGCGCCTACCAGTCCTTCGCCTGGTTCTACGCCGTCAACACCGGACAGATCTCCATCCGGCACGGGCTGCGCGGCCCCGCCGGCGCGCTGGTCACCGAACAGGCCGGCGGCCTCGACGCCCTGGGCCAGGCCCGCCGCGACCTGCGCCGCGGCCAGCGGATGGTCCTCGCCGGCGCGGTGGACGGATCCCCCTGCCCCTGGGGCTGGGTGGCCCAGCTCAGCACCGCCCGGATGAGCCGGCGGACCGACCCCACCCGGGCCTACCGCCCCTTCGACCCCGAGGCCGACGGCTACGTGCCGGGCGAGGGCGGCGCGTTGCTCGTCCTGGAGCGCGAGGACGCGGCCCGTGCGCGGGGAGCCCTGGACGGCGGCCGCTGGTACGGCCGGATCACCGGCTACGCGGCCACCTTCGACCCGCCGCCGGACTCCGGCCGGCCCGCGAACCTGCTGCGCGCCGCCCGAGCGGCCCTCGACGACGCCGGGCTGCGGCCCGGTGACATCAGCGTGGTCTTCGCCGACGCGGCCGGCACCCGGGCGGAGGACGCGGTCGAGGCCGAAGCCCTGCGCGGCCTCTTCGGCCCGTACGGCGTACCGGTCACCGCCCCCAAGACCATGACCGGGCGGCTGAGTTCGGGTGGCTCCGCGCTCGACGTGGCCACGGCGCTACTGGCCCTGCGCGACGGCGTCATCCCCCCGACCGTCAACGTCGCCCGGCCGCTGCCCGATCACACCCTCGACCTGGTGACGAGCCCGCGCCGGGGCCCGCTGCGTACGGCGCTGATCCTCGCCCGCGGACACGGCGGGTTCAACTCGGCCCTGGTCGTGACCGGACCCGGCGGGCCCCCGTCCGACCCCACCCAACCGTGACCGGAGAAGAGACCACCATGACCCACCTGACCACCGACCGGCTCCTGGCGATCCTGCGCGAGTGCGCCGGCGAGGGTGACCCCCTGGAGCCCACCGACCAGCCCGAGGAGCTCGACTTCGCCGTCCTGGGCTACGACTCGCTGGCCCTGCTGGAGACGCTCAGCAGGCTGAAGCGCGAGTTCGGCATAGACATCGAGGAGGACGAGTCCGCCGCCGTCAGGACCCCCGCCGAACTCACCACGCTCGTCAACCGCCTCCTGGCGCGGTCCCCCTCCGCCTGACGGCCCTCGCCACACCCGGCGGCCGCATCCCCCCGATGGCCATCGGCGGCGGCACCACCCCACTCTGACACTCCGGAGTGGCCACCCTCCGGGCCACCGGATTGGCTGCCTCCGATGCCGTCGACCACGTCCTCGGCTACAGCTCTCCCCAACAAGCCGAAGATAAACAATAAGTTGGTCGAGCGTCGGGCACTGTAGTCATCGAGGAGTTGGCCACGATCAAGCCCGGATCTGCCGAATCATCCAACCGAGGAGTCCTGGGCCGGCAGGATGGCCGGACTGTAGTTGACGCCGGTGCTCGACGAGGAGCGGGACCGCATGTGATCAACGGTCGCTTCCTGCTGGTGGGAGACAGCGCGCGCAGCGGCGGTCTGTCGAAGGTGCACAAGGCCGTCGACACGGCAAATAGCGACAGTGGCAGGCAGTTCGCGGCGATCAAGTTACTCAAGCAGCGCGACGACGAAATCATCAAGGCCTTCCTGGAACCGGACGCGGACGCCGTCCTGCTGACATCCACGACCAACCCCAATGACGTCCAGGCCTCGTGGATCCGCTTCCGGGCCAAGGACTCGGAGCCGTCCTTCGAGTACAAGTACTCAACCACCGGTCAGTACCAGAGCACGCAGCCGTGGCGCGTCCCGATCGGGATCCAAGCAATCTCCCCGTTCACCATGACGGAGGTCCAGGCCCACGATCTGGCCGTCAAGACCGGGCACACCGGCGCGTTCAAGCCCCTGTACCTCAATGAGCCCGTCGTGCAGAACCCGCGTCCCACCTACTACTTCTGCATTCCCAGCGAGGGTAGGACGGCGGCGGTGGACACCCTGACGGGCCACGTCACCACGCCGTGGTCGTGCTAGTGACCACTGCGTGAGCCCTGTTCGGTGGCCGTCACCCAGCGGGAGGGGGTGACGGCCACCGGCGGCTGGCGACCCTTGCCGCCCGCCCGCTCGGTGCCGCCGACCGGGCGGGCGATAACGGTCGCTAGCCTGGAGCGCGAAGGGCAGGCTACAGCCGGTCAGCCGGGCCCGGGTACGAGCGGGGGCCGTGCCGGTTCGGCCGGTCGCCGCGGATCCGCGCTGACTACTGTCGACCAGGGCGCCGTCGGAACCGGCGATCGACTCACTTTGTGAAACGCTCCAGCGGGGAAGTCCGCTGGAGCGTGAGGCCGGTGTCGCGTCGGCCTGCAGATGAGAGGGAATTCCGGCACGGCCGGGTTTTAGCGGCCTCTGACTGCCTCTCGGTGCTGCTGAACTATCGCCAGCTGTCGGCCAGTTAGCCGAGATCGAACACGGCGGTGACGGGCGCATGGTCGGACCAGCGGTCGGCGTGGGTGGCCGCCCGCTCGACGTAGGCCTCGACGGCCTTGGCGGCGAGGCCGGGGGTGGCGACCTGGAGGTCGATGCGCCAGCGGAACGACACCTTTTCGAAAAAGGTCCACCCGTTAGCGCGCATCCTGTTCGGGGGTGTCTGCCAGCTTTGGTGGTAGGCCTCCTGGGAACATCCTGACGGCTTCGGTGCCGGCAGCCCCCGGGGCACGGGGCTGACTACTTAACGCCGTTGGATCCGGCGGTGTCGCGGGAGTAACCCCCGCGAGCGCGGGGCCGACGTCTGGTACGACGCGACGACGGACAGGGCCGCGGAGCAACCCCCGCGAGCGCGGGGCCGACGGTGCCGGTGCGGCGGGCGATGAGGACGGCGCGGAGCAACCCCCGCGAGCGCGGGGCCGACAGGAGACCCGAAGAAGTGAGCGACACCATCACGGAGCAACCCCCGCGAGCGCGGGGCCGACGTGGTGGACGGGGTCTGACCAGCGCGGACGCGGGAGCAACCCCCGCGAGCGCGGGGCCGACGCGTCGGTGTTCCCGCTGCCCGGCTGGTAGGTGGAGCAACCCCCGCGAGCGCGGGGCCGACACACCCTTGCGGGACAGTTACGGCCGCCGTCCGGAGCAACCCCCGCGAGCGCGGGGCCGACACTTCCTGACCTGCGGTGATTGGCGTCAGAGGAAGCCGGCTGATTCAGTTCGATCGGCCAGCAGTTTGCCGATCACTATATATGTCCAATCGTCATATCCGCTTACCCGCAAGCTCGTTGTCAGTGTCGTGGCCTACGCTCCCGAAGCGTACTCGCGCGTGGAGGTCGGGATGATGGTCGAGGACCGCTGGCGGTGGTATCCACCCGAGGTCAGGGGCTGGTTGGGCGCGCTGTGGGGTAAGTCCGCGGGGCGGGCCGGGGGGACGGCCAACCTTCTGCTGTCGCACATGCTGGACACTGCCGCCGTGGCGGAGGTGATCTGGGACCGCTACCTGCCGCCGGTGACGCGATGGTGTCTGGACGCCATCGCGGGTGGCCCGGGAATGGGCCGACGTCTGTTCGCCTGGCTGTGCGGGATCCACGACTGCGGCAAGGCCACCCCGGTGTTCCAGCAGCTCGACGCTGCCGGCGAAGCCGCAGTCCGTCAATCGGGCCTCACCTGGGACAAGTACGCGGTGAAGGGCGCCTCTTGGAGGCATGACAAGGCCGGCGCCCGCGTGCTGAGGGCGCTGCTCGCCGAAGCGAAGTGGGCGGGCGACCAGATCGGCTGGGTGTGGCCGCTGGTTGCCGGCCACCACGGGCTGATCCCGACAGTGGGACAGTTGAGCCCACCGAAGAAGAACGAAAAGCTTCAGGGATCCAGCCGACCTTGGAAGATGGCGCAGTCGGCGCTTGTGGAGGTCTTCTCCCGGGAGCTCGGCTACGAGAGTGAGGCGCCGCTTGCCGCTGTGGAGCCCGCGTTGGTGCCGAGTCGTGCGGTGCAGCTCCAGTTGTCCGGGTTTGTGGTGATGGCGGACTGGATCGCCAGCGATGAGCGGCACTTCGAGGGCGTGTCCGATCTGACAATGGTCACGCTGCCCCAGGCGCGGCAGCGGGCCGCCGCGGCGTGGTCGAGGCTCGAACTGCGTGGTGGGTGGGGGGCGTTGGCGGTGCCCGGCCCCGAGTCGTTTCGGGACCGCTTCGGCCATGGGCCCAGGTGCTCCCAGGAGTTGGTCCTCGATGTGGTGCGCCGGATGGGCGGGCCTGGCCTGGTGATCGTCGAGGCGCCGATGGGGGAGGGGAAGACGAAGGCCGCGTTGGCGGCGGCCGAGCTGCTGGCCGCGCGTCACGGCGCGGACGGGGTGTTCCTGGGCATGCCGACCCAGGCGACCGCGGACCCGATGCTCACCCAGGTCCGGTCGTGGCTGCGCAAGGTCGAGGACGGCTTGGAGGACCAGGTCGCGCTGCTGCACGGCAAGCGGATGTTCAACAAGGAGTGGCGCTCCCTGCTGGAGGGCGCGGGGGAGTGGGGGCAGGAGGCCGACGACCCCTTCGCGTCGGTGGGGGAAGACGAGTTCGGCATGCGGACCGACTGCTTCGACGGCTGCGAGGGCGGGGAGCGCAGGGCTCCCGCCGAGTGGTTCCTCGGCCGTCGCCGTGGCCTGCTGAGCCCGTTCGCGGTCGGCACCATCGACCAGCTCCTGTACGCCGCGACCCGGACCAAACATGTGATGCTCCGGATGGCTGGTCTGGTGGGCAAAGTCGTGGTCCTCGACGAGGTCCACGCCGTCGACGTCTACATGTCGCAGTTCCTGTTGGAGGGCCTGTGGTGGCTCGGCCAGGCCGGGGTGCCGGTGGTGCTGCTGTCAGCGACCCTGCCGCCCGAGCAGCGGCGCAGCCTGGCCGCCGCTTACCTGGCCGGTGCACGGTCGGCTGAGGTCTCGGACCATCCGGACCATCCGGATCTCCCGAATCTCCCGGGGCTTCCGGAACCGCAGGGGTACCCGAACGTGACGGCCGTGTGGGCGGAGCAGGGCGGGCGTCCGGGCTTCTTGGTGGAGAGCACGGAGCCGTGGCGCGACGACCTCCCGGTGCGCGTTGAAGTGCTTGACGAACCGCCGGTGCCGCACGGGCCCCGCGACCACCGGAGTGGCGTCGAACCGGCGGATGCGCAGGTAACCGACTACCTGCGGGAACGCCTGGCCGACGGCGGGTGCGTCCTGGTCATCCGCAACACCGTCGCCCGCGCCCAGGCCACGTTCGGCGCCCTCCGGAAGGAGTTCGGCGCCGATGTCCGCCTTCTGCACGGCCGCCTGCACGCAGGACACCGAGCCGACCGGACTCAAGAGGTGCTGGAACTCCTCGGACCGCCGGCCAAGGGGGTCAAGCGCCCCGACCGGCTGATCGTGGTCGCCACCCAGCTCGCGGAGCAGTCCTTCGACGTCGACGCCGATCTGCTGATCACCGACCTCGCCCCGATCGACCTCCTCCTCCAGCGTATCGGCCGCCTCCACCGCCACGACGGGGTGAAGCGCCCCCGTTTGCTGGTCCAGCCCACCGTCGTCGTCACCGGCATCGGCCTCCGAGGCGACGACGCGCCACACATCCTGGAGGCCTCCGAGAAGATCTACGGCCGCTATCTCCTGCTGCGCACGGCCGCCGAGGTCATGCGGACGGCGACGAGCGGCGCAGGCGTATGTGTCTGGAGCATCCCCGGCCGGGTCCCGGACCTGGTCGCCCGCGTCTACGGCACCGATCCCGTCGTTCCGGCCGAGTGGGCCGAGGCCGAGGTGCAGGCCCTGCGGGTCTGGGAGGAACGGCAGGCCAAACGCCGGGCGGAAGCCGCCCAGTACGTGCTGACCCGCGCCGGGGAGCACGGGGAGCCGACCTTGGTCGGCCTGCACTACGGAGCCCACAGCACGCTGGCGGAGGGTCAGTTCGAGGCACTTGTCCGCGACGGGGACCGCAGTGCGGAAGTGGTCCTGGTGCGCCGCACCGACCGCGACCTTCACGCGATGACGGGTCGCAAGCTCGGGCCGAACGGCGAGGTCGCGGCGGAGATGGTGGACGACGTGCTCTCCGGAACGGTGCGCCTGCCCGCCGGCCCGACCGAGGTGGCCGAGCAGGTGCTCGGTCCCCTGTCGGGCTGGCGCGACCACCCGTGGCTGCGATTCAGCCTGGCCCTCGAACTCGACGAGGACGGTGCCGCGGTCCTCGGAGACTTCCGGCTGCGCTACGACGACCGGCTCGGCCTCGTGGTGAGCGGAGGGCGCCGTTACGGATGACGGCGAGTCGGTGGGCTGGGCAGTTGCCAGCCCACCAACGCAACCCCGCGAGCGCGGGGCCGACTTGCAGCCGACACCGGCTCGCAAACACGGCCAGGGGCCATCCCCGCGGACGAAGCCCGCGGGACCGAGGGGTAATTCAAGCATTTACCCCACAACGGGTCACCACCGGTGCCACGATGAACGAACGGCAGGCTAAACATGGCTAGTTGGGAGAACAGCGCGTGCCTGGGTACAACCTTGTCGACGAACCGTGGCTGACGGTGCGGCCCGTCGGCGGCGGGCCGCCCGTGGAGCTGGGGATCGCCGAGGTCCTGGCCCGGTGCCACGAGCTCGAAGGCCTCGTCGTGGAGTTCTCCACCCAGCTCCCGGCCGTCTTGCGCCAGGTCCTGCTGCCCGTCGTCGCCGATGCCACCGGTGCGCCCCGGAGCTTCCGGCAGAAGGGCGAACGACTCATGCGGGAGGGCGGGTTCACGAAGGACGAGCTGGGCAGTCTCCAGAGGTACCTCGACGAGCACCGCGCGAAGTTCGACCTCTTCGATCCCGTGGCTCCGTTCGGGCAGGTGGCCGGACTGCGCACCGCCAAGGGCGAGACGAAGGGCTCCGCCGCCCTCGTGGCGACCGCCGCGAGTGGCAACAACGTCCCGCTGTTCGCCAGCCGTACGGACGCGGATCCGCTCGACCTGACACCGGCCCGGGCCGCCCACTGGCTCGTGCACACCCACTGCTGGGACACCGCGGCGATCAAGACCGGTGTCGTCGGAGACGACCAGGTCAAGGCGGGCAAGACGACCGGGAACCCGACGGGCCCGCTCGGCCAGCTCGGCGTCATCGTCCCCATCGGACGCACTCTGTACGAGACCCTCCTGCTGAACCTCCCGCTCACCCCGCCCAAGGCTCTCGGTGTCCCGCAATGGAAGCGCGGGCCGCACGGACCGGTCTGGGAGTCCCGCGCGGCCGAGGGCCTCCTCGACCTGTGGACCTGGCAGGCCCGGCGGATCCGGCTCATCCCGCACCAGGACGACGCGGGCCGGCTGAAGGTCACCCGGGTGGTCATCAGCGCAGGCGACCGGCTCACGCCCACGTCCGAGCAGGAGCCGCACACGGCCTGGACGTTCACGGCTCCCGCCAAGAAGTCCGCCTCGGTCCTGCCCGAGCGCAGGCCGCGCCGCCACACCCAGGGCAAGGCCGCCTGGCGCGGCCTGGACGCCCTCCTCGCCCCGATCCGCCAGGGCCCGGACGGTGCCTTCGAGACGAGCATCCTGCTCGACGAGGTCAGCGCACTGCAGGAGGAAGGCGAACTCCCCGCCGACTACCCCCTTCAGGTCGAGATCTTCGGCATGGTCTACGGCACCCAGTCCTCCGTCGTCGAGGACGTCATCCACGACGCGATCCCGCTGCCCCTGCTCGCCCTCCACCAGGACAGCGAGGCTCACCAGCTCCTCTTGGACGTGGCCGAGCAGGCGGAACAGCTCGCCCAGGCCGTCAACAACCTCTCCGCCGACCTGCGCCGGGCCGCCGGCACCGACCCCATCCCGTGGGACAAGGGCCAGCGCCCCGGCGATCTCCTCCTGCACACCCTCGACCCCCTGGTGCGCCGCCTGCTCGCCGGCGTCCGCGACGCCGGAACCGACGACGACATCCTGGAGCGGGGCAGGCTCGCCTGGGAGGAACTCGCCCACCGCCGCGCGCGGGACGCGGCGAACGAGCTCCTGCTGGCCGCCCCCGCCACCACCTTCGCGGGCCGCGTCGTCAGCCCGGCCGGCACGTCGGGCAAGCCGCAGACCTACCGACTCGGCACGGCGGGCGGCAACTTCCGGCGCCGGCTCGACGAGATCCTTCCCCGCTATGCCGACGCCGTCAGGGAAGCGGCCGCCGCCCGGGCGGCCGAGACCGGACCCGACCTCGAACCCGACCGTGGAGCGGACCTTGACGACTGAACACACCCCCACCGCCAAGCGGCGCCGGTACTGGGATCAGGTCACCGCCCCCGACCACACCTGGCGCGTCAACCCCCACACCCAGCAGCCGCGCCGCCCCCCGGGTGAGGACCTCGCCGCCATGCGCTCCGGTCTCGGGCGCCCCGTCATGGACAGCCCCAAGATGTGGCCGCTCTACAGCTGCGAGGTCAACGACGTCCTCGCACTGCGCGACGAGGTCTCCGACGAGCAGAAGGCCGAACACGCGGCCCTCGCCCTCTACGGACTCCACCAGCAGAGCCAGTCCACGCCGATGCACCGTCGCGGCGTCAAGCTCGGCGAGGCGCTGCGGGCCCTGCGCCGCAGCGGCAAGTTCAGCGAAGACGCGCTCGACACCCGCGTCGCCCAGCTCGCCGGAGCGACCAGCGTGTCCGCACTGCTGGTCCACCTGCGCGGCCTGGTCACCCAACTTCGCACCGTCGGGCAGCCGTTGGACTACAACCACCTGATGGCCGACATCCAGGCCTGGCACCACACCGACCGGCGCCCGCAGGTCCGCCTCAAGTGGGCCATCGGCTACCAGGCCTGGAAGGACAACGAAAAGGACAAGGGCCCCGCCGGTAGCTGACCGTACCGGCGAACAGTCACCACCCCGGCACGCCCACCGCCACCCTTCGAGGAGAAGCGCATGACCGCCCGTCTCTACATCGATGTGCACATCCTGCAGACCGTCCCGCCGGCGAACCTCAACCGGGATGACAACGGCAACCCAAAGGAGGCCTACTTCGGCGGCAAACGCCGCTCCCGCGTCTCCTCCCAGGCCTGGAAGCGCGCCACCCGCGTCCACTTCGCCGAGAGCCGCGACCGGCAGGACCTCGCCACCCGCACCAAGCGAATCGCCGCCCAGCTGGCAAAGGGCATCGCCGAGCGCGGCGGCATCGCGGTTGAGGACGCGCAGCGGGTCGCCGACGCGCTGATCAAGTCGACCGGGATCTCTGCTGGGAAGAAGGACGGCGACACCGCCTACCTCCTCTTCTACGGGCGCCGCCAGCTGGACGGCATCGTCGCCCTGGTCGCCGACACCGCCGCCGCCCTCGCCGCCCTCGACGCCAAGGGCCTCGACGAGGCTGTCAAGGCCCTGCCGGTCAAGGAGCAGCTGCAGACCGGTCACCCCGTGGACGTCGCGCTCTTCGGCCGCATGGTCGCGGACATCCCCGGCCTGAACGTGGATGCCGCGACGCAGGTCGCGCACGCGATCTCCACCCATGCCGCCGAACTCGAATTCGACTACTACACGGCGGTCGACGACGAGAACACCGCCGACGAAACCGGTGCCGGGATGATCGGCACCATCGGCTTCAACTCGGCCACCCTCTACCGTTACGCCACCGTCGGCCTGCACCAGCTGCGGGAGAACCTCGGCGACGACAAGGCCGCCGTCGACGCCGTCGACCTGTTCGTCGACTCCTTCGCCCGCTCCATGCCCACTGGCTACGGCAACTCTTTCGCGCACCGTACCCGCCCCAGCCTGGTCGCGGTCGTCCTGCGCGCCGACCAGCCGGTGAACCTCGTCTCCGCCTACGAGAACCCCGTCCCGGCGAGCCGGGGCATCGTCGCCGAGTCCGCGCGCCGACTCGCAGGGGAGTTCGCCACCGCCACCGAGCAGTGGGGTGACAGCCCGCTGTACGTCGGCATCTGCCACACCCTCGGTGCCGACGAGACCGGGCAGCGGCTGGCGGAGGCCTTCGGCGCGAACCGCACCTTCCCCGAACTGCGCGACGGCCTGCGGACCGCCCTCACCGAGCGGGTGAGCGACAACTGATGCCCGCCGAGCCCACCCCCGTACCGTCCCCGACCTCTGGGTCGCAGGATGAGGCTCAGGCGGTCCTTGTATTGCGGCTGGCAGGTCCGCTCCAGTCCTGGGGCGACCGCAGCGCGTTCAACCGCCGTGACAGCCGGCCCCAGCCGACCAAGTCCGGTGTCGTCGGCCTGCTCGCCGCGGCCGCGGGCCGGCCCCGCGAAGCGGACCTCACCGACCTGGTCGGCCTGCGCCTGGGCGTGCGCATCGACCAGCCCGGCACCCTGCTGCGCGACTACCACACCGTCAGCGACTACCGGGGACGGCCGCTGCCGCAGGCCGGCGTCAACGCCAAGGGCGTCCAGAAGCCGACCTCCCCGGCCAAGGACACCCACGTCACCCACCGCTACTACCTTCAGGACGCGGTGTTCGTCGCCGCCGTCCAGGGCTCGGCCGCTCTCGTCGAGGTGCTCGCCGAGGCGATCCGCCGCCCCGCCTTCCCGCTCGCCCTCGGCCGGCGTTCCTGCGTGCCCACCCAGCCGATCGCCCTCGGCGCGGTGCGCGACGGGACCCTGGAGGACATCCTGGCCGACGAGCCCTGGCAGGCGGGGAAGGCTGCCAAGGCCGCCTACCGTCGGCGGGCCGAACGGGGCCCGGCACCGTTCTCCCCGCACCGGATCGACCTGGCCGCGACCTTCGACGACCCGTCGGGCGACGACACCCTCCAGGACGTCCCGCGTTCCTTCGACCCCCGCAACCGCAGGTTCTCCACCCGGCGGATCCGCCACACCTGGCTCGACGTCCCCACCGGCCTCGACCCGTCCGCCACGATCGGCGAACCGGCCTCGGCGGCCGTCGGCCACGACCCGTTCGCCCTGTTGGGCTGGTGACTCGATGACCTACCTCTCCCGTGTGCGCATCAACCCCCTGCGCGCGGCCAGCCGTACCCTTCTCGCCAACCCCCGCGCCCTGCACGGAGCCGTCACCGCCGGAGTCCCCGACGTCGCCCCTGGCGACCGGATCCTGTGGCGCCTGGACGCCGACCACCCGCGCCGCCCCGTGCTGCTGGCCCTCACCCCCTCCAAGCCGGACTGGACCCACATCGTCGAACAGGCCGGATGGCCCGACGCCGAAGGCGAGCACTACGCGGTCCGCGACTACAGTCCGCTGCTCGGCCAGCTCGCCACCGGCCGTGAGTTCTCCTTCCGGCTCAAGGCCAGCCCCGTCCAGAACACCTCCAGGCCCGACAAAGCCGGCCAGCACCGCGCCAAGACCGCCGCCGAACTCCATCACCGCTCCTACCGCATGGCTCACCGCACCGCGGCCCAGCAGCTCACCTGGTTCCTGGAACGTACCGACCGCTGGGGCTTCACCATCCCCGTGGCGCGCACCGACGACCCCGCGCCGGGCCTCGAACCGGCGGTCTCCGTTGCCTCGTCCGATACGGGACCGGCCCGGGAGGTGAGGATCACCGACCGCAGCCGCACCACCTTCACCAAGCCCGGCACCCGCACCCCGGTCACGCTCACCACCGCCACGTTCGAGGGCCGTCTGCGCATCAGCGACCCGGGGCTGTTGCAGGCCGCGCTCCTCGGTGGCATTGGTCCCTCCAAGGCCTACGGATGCGGCCTGCTCACCCTCGCCCCACTGCCCGCCGGAGCGCGCTGACCGATGGCCGACATCTGGTGGAAAGCCCACCCCCACGACCTGCACCGCCTCGCAGACCGCGTCTCCAGCGTCTACGTCGAACGCAGCCACATCGACCGCGACGAGAACGCCGTCGTCGTCATCAACAAGCGCGAGACCGTCCGCGTCCCCGCCGCCATGGTCGCCGTGATGCTGCTCGGCCCGGGCACCCGCATCACCCACGGCGCCGTCAACCTGCTCGCCGACTCCGGCACCACCATGTGCTGGGTCGGCGAGCAGGGCGTGCGCATGTACGCGGCCGGCCTCGGCCCCAGCCGCGGTGCGGGACTCCTCAACCGGCAGGCCTGGCTGGTCAGCCGGACGAAGGAGCGCCTCGGCGTCGCACGGAACATGTACCGCATGCGATTCCCCGGCGAGGACGTCAGCACCGCCACCATGCAGCAGCTGCGCGGCCGCGAGGGCGCCCGCATCCGCAAGCTCTACCAGGCCGAGTCCCGCCGAACCGGAGTTCCCTGGAACGGTCGGGTCTACAAGGCCGGTGACGCGTATGCCGCGGGCGACGACCTCAACCGGCTCCTGTCGGCGGCCAACGCCGCGCTCTACGGGATCTGCCACGCGGTCATCACCGGGCTGGGGGCCAGCCCCGGCCTCGGCTTCGTCCACACAGGACTGGCGACTTCGTTCGTCCTGGACATCGCGGATCTCTACAAGGCCGAATACACGATCCCGCTTGCCTTCGACCTCGCCAAGCAAGGCCACACCGAGGAACGCGATGCCCGCCTCGGCCTGCGCGACCGCATCGCCCAGGACAAACTGCTGGGCCGCATCGTGCACGACGTCAAGGCGCTCCTCAGCCCCGAGGGCACGGAGATGCCCGACGTCGAGGTCAACGAACTCTGGGACGAACGCGTCGGCGCCGTCCAAGGTGGTGTCAACTGGTCGGGCAGCGAAGGCCCACTCGCGCCCTCCGCAGCCGATCCCGGAATGGGCGGCGAACACCTGGCCATCATCGGCCCGGAGTTCACCCAGGACACGAGCAGCCCATGACCGTCATCATCCTCATCGCGGCCCCCGAAGGCCTCCGCGGACACCTCACCCGCTGGATGGTCGAAGTCAACGCCGGCGTCTTCGTCGGCACCCCCAGCCGCCGCATCCGCGACCGCCTCTGGGAGCTCCTCGCCACCCGCATCGGCGACGGCCAAGCCGTCCTCGTGGAACCCGCCACCAACGAACAGGGCTGGACCGTCCGCACGGCGGGCAAGGACCGCTGGAAGCCCGTCGACTTCGACGGACTGATCCTCTCGGCCCGCTCCCGCCGGTAAACCCGCAGGTCACGAAGCGTCGGCCCCGCACGCGCGGGGATAGCTCCTCCCCGACCTCCCCCGTATCCCCGTCGACCCGGTCGGCCCCGCACGCGCGGGGATAGCTCCACGAGCGCGGACGGCAGGGAGGCCCGGGTGCTGTCGGCCCCGCACGCGCGGGGATAGCTCCGTCACCAACCACAACCACTGACCAGGGAGACCGTCGGCCCCGCACGCGCGGGGATAGCTCCCGGCCATGTAGACCGCCGCCGCGATGCCGTTGGGTCGGCCCCGCACGCGCGGGGATAGCTCCACGGCCTCCGTCGACGTGCGGTAGCCGCTGTGGTCGGCCCCGCACGCGCGGGGATAGCTCCGCCTCGGAGGTCATGCTGGCGTTCGGCGTGCCGTCGGCCCCGCACGCGCGGGGATAGCTCCTGCGGCTGCGCCTGGTCGACGGCGACCCGTCGGTCGGCCCCGCACGCGCGGGGATAGCTCCTCCTCATGATCGAGTCCACCCCGCCGGGCAACGTCGGCCCCGCACGCGCGGGGATAGCTCCGGACGGCTGCGCCAGGTACATGGTCGCGCACGGTCGGCCCCGCACGCGCGGGGATAGCTCTGGCTGGGAGGAGCGCATCCGCGCGCGGGACTTGTCGGCCCCGCACGCGCGGGGATAGCTCCCCGCTGACCGTGGTCGAGTTGGCGGACCTGGGGTCGGCCCCGCACGCGCGGGGATAGCTCCGGCACGATGGTGATCGGCCCGCGCGACGTCATGTCGGCCCCGCACGCGCGGGGATAGCTCCCGACCGCCGCCGGCAACCCCCGCCCCCCGGCCGTCGGCCCCGCACGCGCGGGGATAGCTCTCGTGCGCCGTCCTCCTTTCACCCAAGGAGGGCGTCGGCCCCGCGAGCGTGGGGCCGACCGAGCGGCGTCCTCGCGTAGCACCAACCCCGCCGAGCAACCCCCGCGAGCGCGGGGCCGACGACCGACGCGTCCCGAACGGCCTGCTCCAGCGGGAGCAACCCCCGCGAGCGCGGGGCCGACCGCCTCACCCTGCAGCTCACCCTCCCCGACACCGAGCAACCCCCGCGAGCGCGGGGCCGACGCGGGCGCCGTCAGCGAGAGCTACACGGACGCGGAGCAACCCCCGCGAGCGCGGGACCGACGTCAGGCCATCGAAGAACAGTGAAGGAAGTGTGGAGCAACCCCCGCGAGCGCGGGGCCGACCGCCGTGCAGGTAGCCGAACGAGACCACCCGGAGAGCAACCCCCGCGAGCGCGGGGCCGACATGAGCAGCCGGATCCCCGACAAAAGCAATCGGGAGCAACCCCCGCGAGCGCGGGGCCGACGGGCCTGGGCGGGGGTGAGGTCGCTCATGTGGGGAGCAACCCCCGCGAGCGCGGGGCCGACGTCGCCACGGTCGGCTCCAGCGTCGGCGCCGCGGAGCAACCCCCGCGAGCGCGGGGCCGACAGGTAGAGGTGCTCGTGGCGGTTGCCGAGCCGGGAGCAACCCCCGCGAGCGCGGGGCCGACTCCTCCTGCGTGGACTCCAGCTCGGAGCGCAGGGAGCAACCCCCGCGAGCGCGGGGCCGACTACGCCGCCGCGCCGGCGTACGACGCCCCGGTGGAGCAACCCCCGCGAGCGCGGGGCCGACCCAGCGCTCGGCACCGGGGCCGTCGCCGTGTTTGAGCAACCCCCGCGAGCGCGGGGCCGACCGGGCGTGCTCGGCCTTGGCCTTGGCCGTCTTCGAGCAACCCCCGCGAGCGCGGGGCCGACCCAGCGCTCGGCACCGGGGCCGTCGCCGTGTTTGAGCAACCCCCGCGAGCGCGGGGCCGACCGGTGACCCGTGGTCGGCCCTGATCTGCGGGGGGGAGCAACCCCCGCGAGCGCGGGGCCGACCCGGCCCGGGCCTTCCTGATCACTCCCGAACAGGAGCAACCCCCGCGAGCGCGGGGCCGACTCGTCCAGGAGCACCGGCCCGGTCTCGTGCCTGGAGCAACCCCCGCGAGCGCGGGGCCGACGGCGCGTTTGCGGGTCTGCGGGACGCCGTACTGGAGCAACCCCCGCGAGCGCGGGGCCGACACCAGCGGGCGGGGCTCACCGCTTCCGGTCGCGGAGCAACCCCCGCGAGCGCGGGGCCGACACATCGCCGCCGTCGTGGTCGACGATCCAGAAGGAGCAACCCCCGCGAGCGCGGGGCCGACCACCGCCGCCGACCTCCTCACGATCGACGAGGCGAGCAACCCCCGCGAGCGCGGGGCCGACCTCGACCCGTGCGGCGTCCTGCTGGCGCTGCCGGAGCAACCCCCGCGAGCGCGGGGCCGACTTGTCCTCGGGAGTGACTCGCGTGGCGGTGCCGGAGCAACCCCCGCGAGCGCGGGGCCGACTTGTCCTCGGGAGTGACTCGCGTGGCGGTGCCGGAGCAACCCCCGCGAGCGCGGGGCCGACCCACCTCCAGCAGCAGCGCGCGGCGTGTGGCCGGAGCAACCCCCGCGAGCGCGGGGCCGACCGGGGCGACCACCGGAAAGCGGATCGTTCTCGAGAGCAACCCCCGCGAGCGCGGGGCCGACGGCTTCGGGGTGGTGGACGCGATGTAGTGGGGGGAGCAACCCCCGCGAGCGCGGGGCCGACATGACGTCGCGCGGGCCGATCACCATCGTGCCGGAGCAACCCCCGCGAGCGCGGGGCCGACTACCGGCGCTTCCAGTACGCGCTCGCCAACCTGGAGCAACCCCCGCGAGCGCGGGGCCGACATGGCCATCACCGCGCTGCGCACGTCGGTGTGGGAGCAACCCCCGCGAGCGCGGGGCCGACTCGTGGCCGACCCCGACCATCACCCGGTACGGGGAGCAACCCCCGCGAGCGCGGGGCCGACCCACCCGGAGGCCTCCGCCGGGACGGCGAGGCGGAGCAACCCCCGCGAGCGCGGGGCCGACAGGGGCCGTCACCGCGGCGGGCCGCGCAGGACGGAGCAACCCCCGCGAGCGCGGGGCCGACCATGAGCCAGCCGGTGACCTCGCCCTCGGCCAGGAGCAACCCCCGCGAGCGCGGGGCCGACGAGGCGCCCGTGCACACCGACCCCGACGACGACGAGCAACCCCCGCGAGCGCGGGGCCGACACTTTCTGACCTGCGGTGATCGGCGTCAGAGGGTGCTGGTTGATTCAGTTCGATCGGCCATCAGCTTGTCGGGAGACCGGTGTCGGGCCGTCATATCCTCTTACTCCCAAGCAGGTTGGTAGGGCACTTCGCCTACGTCTCCGAAGCGTACTCGTACATGGAGGTCGAGATCACGGTCGAGGGGCGCGCAGGTACCTGTCCGAGGTCAGGGGCGGTGGCTGGCTGCCTGGGTGCGCTGCGCGGTGGACTGGAAGGATCAACTTGTCGCCGGTGGGCGCGGTGGCGTCTGGACGCCATTGCGGGTGGCTCGGGTATGGGTAGGTGTCTGTTCGCATGGTTGTGGGGGAACCGCGATGCGGTGCAGTCGCCTCGGTGCTTCGGCGATGCCGTGGGCGAAGCGGCGCGGTCTGTCGGTCGGGCCTCACGTGGGACAAGTGTGCGGTGAAGAGCGCGTCTTGGCGGCATGACAAGTCCGGTGTCCGCGTGCTGAGGCTGGTCCTTCACTCGCGGGGGTTGCTCCTCGCCGGGACCGTATTCCGGCCTGGGGCGGCGGGTGAGCTCCGTGGGTGCGGTGGGGACGTATAGCCGCTTTCGCCGGTCGGCGCGCTCGCGGTGCCCCTGGTGGGACGCGGGGCGGCGGATCGACCTGGAAAAAGCCGGCCGGGCGAGATCGCAGGCCTCGCTCGCCGACATGAGGGGGTTCGGGTCGGGGAGGTCCGGGGTCGCCCCGGCCCCCCGACCCAACTACGGGTTTTCGCCGGTCAGTTGTCGCCGAGGTCGTAGGCCACGGTGACCGGGGCGTGGTCGGACCAGCGTTCGGCGTGGGTGGCGGCGCGTTCGACGCGGGCGTCGGTGGCGCGGGCGGCGAGGCCGGGGGTGGCGACCTGGAGGTCGATGCGCCAGCCGGAGTCGTTGTCGAAGGCGCGGCCGCGGTAGGACCACCAGGAGTAGGGGCCGGTGCGGTCGGGGTGGAGGGCGCGGACGACGTCGACGTAGCCGGCCTCGTCGTAGACGCGGGAGAGCCAGGCGCGCTCTTCGGGGAGGAAGCCGGCGGACTTCTGGTTGGCCTTCCAGTTCTTGAGGTCCTCGGGGCGGTGGGCGATGTTCCAGTCGCCGCAGACGACGACCTCGCGGCCGTCGGCGGCGGCGCGGGCGCGCAGGGCGGTGAGGTGGACGAGGAATTCCGCCATGAAGCGTTCCTTCTCGTCCTGGCGCTCGGTGCCGACTTCACCGGAGGGCAGGTAGAGGCTGGCGACGGTCAGGCCGGGGAGGTCGATTTCCACGTACCTGCCCGAATTGTCGAATTCCTCGGAGTCGAATCCGATCACGGTGCGCTGCGGCTGCCGGCGGGAGAGGACGGCGACGCCGGCCCGGCCCTTGGTGGCGGCGGGGGCCCAGACGGCGTGCCAGCCGTCCAGGTCCCGGAGTTCGGCGGGCAGCTGCTCGGGCTCGGAGCGCACCTCCTGGAGGCAGACCACGTCGGCCTCGGTGCCGGCCAGCCATTCGACGAAGCCCTTCCTGGCCGCCGCCCGGATTCCGTTCACGTTCACACTCGTCACCACGATCACTCGGGCAGCCTACCGACTGCCCGTTCCCAGCCCGAATCGTGACGCGCGGGTCGGGGTGGGCGGGTGGAGTGGCTCCGGCGGATGGTGACAGTGACTGACAGGAGCTGTCGTGAACGCGGCATGAATATGTGCGGCGGTCCCGTCAAGCCTCGCCATTGGTCTTGACCATCTCCGGACGGAGCACCTAGGGTCGCTTACTGCAAGGACCTTTAATAAAGAAGGACGGATAAAGGCCCACTCTCCCACCTGCCGCGACAGCGGACAGTGGGCCCGGGATCCGCCCTCCTTGTCGCAGGGCGGACAGCATCAGGGTGGAGGACGCGGTGGGAACGACAGGACAGCTTTCTGCGGTGCCGGAGCCGAAGTACTGGCACCTGCGCACGGTGCTGCTGCGGGCCATCGACTCGGAGTTCTCCACCGGTCAGGTGCTGCCCAACGAGCGCGAGCTCTCGGCCCGCTTCGGCGTCGCCCGGGCCACGCTGCGGCAGGCGCTCGACCAGCTGGAGCTGGAGGGCCGCCTGGTGCGCCGTCGGGGCATCGGCACCCTGATCGCCGCCCCGCGGGTCGGCGTCCCGGTCAACCGGCAGGAGGAGGGCTGGCCCGGCGCCGCGCGCAGCCAGTCCTGGCGGACGATCGACTGCACCACCGCCCCCGCCTCCGCGCAGCTGGCGAAGGGCCTCGGCATCGCCGAGGGCGCCACGGTGCACACGGTGCGCCGGGTCCGGCTGGTGGAGGGCCGCGCGGTGGCCACCGAGGCGCTGCACGTCCCGGCCGCCGCCCTGCCGCACCTGCCGGGCTTCCGCGCCGAGAGCGACCGCGCCCGTTCGGTGCTGCGCCAGCTGGAGCGCCTGGAGGTGGACGGCGAGTCCCGCTCGGTCGAGCTGGGTGTCGCCGAGGCCGAGCAGGCCGCCCTGCTGGAGCGCCCGCCGGGCGCCCCCGTCCTGGTGATGACCACCCAGTACGCCTCGGCCGGCCGGCTGGTGGCGCTGGCGGTCGCCACCTACCGCGCGGACACCTGCAAGCTGACCTTCGGCGAGGCCGGACTCGTCGAGGTCACCCCGGTCGGCGCGACGGCCGGAGTCCGTACCGCCTCCTGAACCATTTTCCGGAAACCCTCAGGTCGAGGCCCGGACGCCGATCGGCGTCCGGGCCTTTGCCGTTGAGGGGTGGTCGGGTCGACGGCCGCGAGAGCCCGAGGCCCCCGTGCCCCGGCCCCGGCCCGTCAGGCCCGGGGCGGGTCCACCGCGAAGAGCTGCTCCTCGACGTGGTCCAGCGCGACGCGCAGGGCGCCCATCGCCACCACCTCCGAGCCGAGGGCCGCCAGGGCGACCTCGGGGGCCCGCAGGGTGAACTGGGCCAGACGTTCGCGCAGCGGGTCCAGGACGCCGTCGAGGCCGGCCGCCCAGCCGCCGATCACCACCAGCTGCGGGTCGATGGCCAGGACGAGCGCGGCGACGCCCTGGACGAGGCGGGTGAGGAAGCGGTCCATGGCGACCTTGGCGACCTCGTCGCCCTCCCGGGCCAGCCGCAGCACCCGCGCCACGGCGGCCTCGTCCAGCGGGTTGAGGGGCTTTCCGGTGGTGGACAGCAGGCGCTCGGGCGTGACCTCCTGGCCGAGCAGGTGCAGGGCGCCGATCTCGCCGGCCGCGCCGCCGAAGCCGCGGTGCAGCTTGCCGCCGATGAGGGAGCCGGCGCCCGGGCTGAGGCCGGCCATCACGAAGACGACGTCGTCGGCGCCGACCGCCGAGCCCTGCCAGTGCTCGGCGATCGCGGCGAGGTTGGCGTCGTTCTCGATCAGGACGGGGCAGCGGAAGGAGCGCCGCAGCCGGGCGCCGAGGTCGAGCCCGGTCCAGCCGGGCATCGCGGTGCCCAGCTGGACGGTGCCCTCGCGGTCCACGATGCCGGGGGTGCCGATGCCGACGGCCCACAGGTTGTCCCGGGAGATTCCGGCCTTGCGCAGCACCTCGGCGACGGCGGTGCGGACGGCGGCGAGCCGGTCCTCGGCCTCGAGGGACTCGTCCACCGGCTTGAAGTGACTGCCCACCACCTCGCCGGTGAGGTCGGCCAGGATGACCCGGATGTCGTGCACGCCGATCTCGATGCCGAGGATGTGTCCGGCCTCGGCGCGGAAGCGGAACCAGCGGGCTGGGCGGCCGCGGCGGCCGGGGCCCGGCTGGCCGTCCTCCCTGGGCTGCTCGACCTCGGCGACCAGGCCGGTCTCGACCAGACCCTCGATCACGCCCTCGACCGTCGGGCGGGAGAGCCCGGTCTCCCCGACGAGCTGGGTGAGGGTCACGGAGTGGCCGTTGCGCAGCGCCCGGAGCGTGACCGCCGCGTTGATCCGCCGCAGCAGCGAGGAGTCTCCTCCGGTGAGCCGATCCGCCAATGCGATGCCCTTCGCCGTTCGCGCGACTGCCCTGGCGCGCGGTGTCGAGTGCGCGGTGCCCACCGAGTGGCCCGCGGGGGTTCGCCCCACGGAGAACGCGGCACGGCGGCAGGGGGCCGCCTGCGCGAGGGCCGGAGGACATGCGGGAGCCTACCCGGGGACGGGCCCGGGCGGCGAGGATCTTCGCAGCTCATCCCGGCTTCGGTATCGAAATGGTACGGATCGGGTGGCGGTGCGTGATCCGGGCTTCACGGCCCGGCCGCGGACGGCCCGCACCCGGCGGTGGACGGGGCCGGTGTGACGGGTCGGGTCACCGACCCGAAGGGGCGGACGGGCCGGGTCACCGATCCGAAGGGGCGGACGGGCCGGGCGAGCAGGACGAGCCGCACGAGCCGCGCGAGCCCGCCCCGCGCCAGGAGCCCACGGAGAGGGCGGACAGCGCGGAGCCGATCGAGCCGATGGACGCGAATGAGCCGATCGAACCGACGGACAGGAACGATCCCACCGAGCCCACCGAGCCCACCGAGCCCACGGACAGGAACGAGCCCACCGACCCGATCGAGAGGAAGGACCCGACGGACCCGATCGAGAGGCTCGATCCGATCGACGCGAGCGCGTCCACCGCGCGGGGAATCCGGGACATGCCCCCGATCGTAGCCAGCGACGCCGTCCGCCGCCGTCCGCCGCCGCCCGGCCCGTACCGCCCGGCTCGTACTGCCCGGCCCGTACCGCCCGGCCCCTACCGCTCGGCTCGTACCGTGCCCCCCGTACCGCCCGGCCCGTGCCGCCCGGGCCGAACGGGACCCGTCCACCCGCGCCTCGGTACGTCCGAGGGTCAGTCGACCCGTGCCGCGAACAGCCGTTGCCCCAGCAGGGCCATCGGGTGCCCGTCCTCCGGCAGGCTGAGCACCGTGGCGCAGCCGGCGGCGGTCAGTTCCGTCCGCCAGTGTTCGGCCGGTCGGGCGGCGGGGCCGGGGGCGTCGCCGGTGATCAGCAGGTCGAGCTGTTCGGCGGTGGGCGCGAGCAGCAGCAGCCGTCCGCCGGGGGAGAGCAGCCGGACCAGTGCCGGGACCTCCTGCGGGGTGTGCCCGTCCACGGTGGCGATGACGAGGTCGTAGCGTCCGCCGTCGGGGGCCTGGTGGTGCTCGGTGCTCGGCCGGGGGCGGACGGCCAGTGCCCGGGTGACGGCGGGTTCGCCGCCCTCGGGGTCGAGTTCGAGGACCCGCAGCGGCCCGGGCCCCTGGTGGGCCTCGGCGGTGCCGCGCACGAGTGCGCCGAGGGCGGCGCCGAGGTAGCCGCGGGCCGCGGCCCAGCGGACGGGGGAGGAGGCGGGCCGGGGGGCCTCCTGGCCGGTGATCAGCCGGGGCAGCCGCAGGGCGCCGCGCCGGACCCGGTCCAGGGCGGCGGCCGGGCCGAGTCCGTCCGTCCAGGTCTCGACGGCCGGGCGCCAGGCCTCCCGGACTTCGGCGGCGTCCGGCCCGGGCCCGCCGCGGAAGACCGGCCCTTGGGCGCCGCCGTCCTGACGGGCGAGCAGGCCGTGCCGGGCGAGGGCGTCCAGCCAGTGGGCCACCCGGGGGCGCTGGGCGGGGACGACCATGGCCGCGGCGAGGACCTCGGCCTCGGGGTAGCCGCGCGCGGGGTCGGTGAGCACGCCGTTCTGCTGGAGGGTGTGCAGCAGGGCGGTGAGTACGGCTCGGTCGAGCTGGGCGCCGAAGTCGCGCAGCTGCTCGGCGGTGACGCCGATGCCGTACTTCCAGGCGGCGGCGGAGGCGCCGTCGGCGTCGGCGCGCAGCCGGCGGTCGGCGGCCTCGGTGTTGCTGTCCGGGGCGCGGACGTGGGCGAGGACGGCGCCGAGCGCGTCGACGGCGGCGTACACGTCCTCCTGGCGGGGTTCGGGGCCGACGTGCAGGACCAGGCGCAGCGCGCCGAGGTCGCGGGTGGTGAGGCCGGGCTGCCGGCTGAGCCGCCAGAGCAGGGCGGAGGGCAGGCTGAGGTGGGTGGCCCGGGCGGTGGCGACGGCGTCGAGCTGCTGTTCGGGGCGTTGTCCGGGGTCGCCGCAGTGGACGGTGCCGCCGGCCAGCAGGGTGGCGAGGGCGAGGTCGACGGCGAGGTCGGTGACGGGGTGCAGCAGGGTGTGCCGGATGGGCGGCGGGCCGAGGACGCCGGCCCAGTAGCGCAGCCGCTGTTCGGCGGCGCGGGCGGCGGAGGGCGGCAGCGCGGCGTGTTCGGCGACGCGTCGGGCGAGGGCCCGGGGCAGGCCGCCCGGCGGGGAGACGCCGAGCAGCAGGCCGATGCCGCTGATCGCGCGTCCGTCGGCGACGACGGCGGGTCGGTCGCCGAGTTCGCGCAACGCGCTGACCAGGGCAGGAGTCGTGGACACGGTGATCACTCCGGGGTGCGGGGGAGAAACCGAACCACTGAACCACGCGGCCGGGTGGGTGAAGGTCCTTCCCCGGTCAAACTTCTGTAATGATTTTCATATTGGATAGCCAAGCCTGGGGGGAGGGTCGACGCGACGTGGCCGGAAGGTCACGTTCCGCAGGTGTCGCGCGATCCCTTGACAGGTGGTTCGGGTACTGGATCAATGGACCCGGAAGGGACTGACCGAACGATCGGTAGGTTTCCCCGGAGCAGCGAAGGAGCGACGATGACCGGCACCGCACCCGTCCCGCGCCGACACCTCGGGGAGCCGATCCCACCCGAGCTCCTGGACGCCGGCGAGCGGATGACGCCGGACGAGCTGCGCGCCCACCAGCTCACCCGGCTGCGGGCCACCCTGCACCACGCGTACGACAACGTCGAGCTCTACCGCCGCAAGTTCGACGCCGCCGGGGTCCGCCCCGAGGACTGCCGCACCCTGGACGACCTCGCCCGCTTCCCCTTCACCACCAAGGCCGACCTGCGCGAGGGCTACCCCTTCGGCATGTTCGCCGTCCCGATGGAGCGGGTCCGCCGGATCCACGCCTCCAGCGGCACCACCGGGCTGCCGACCGTGGTCGGCTACACCGACGGCGACCTCTCCATGTGGGCCGACGTCGTCGCCCGCTCCATCCGCGCGGCCGGCGGCCGGCCCGGCCACAAGGTGCACATCGCCTACGGCTACGGGCTGTTCACCGGCGGCCTCGGCGCCCACTACGGCGCCGAGCGGGCCGGCTGCACCGTCATCCCCGCCTCCGGCGGCATGACGGCCCGCCAGGTGCGGCTGATCCTGGACTTCGAGCCCGAGATCATCATGGTCACCCCGTCCTACCTGCTGACCCTGCTGGACGAGTTCGAGAAGCAGGGCGTCGACCCGCGCGGCACCTCGCTGAAGGTCGGCATCTTCGGGGCCGAGCCCTGGACGGAGGAGATGCGGCGCGAGATCGAGGACCGGCTCGGCCTGCACGCCGTCGACATCTACGGCCTCTCCGAGGTGGTCGGCCCCGGCATCGCCCAGGAGTGCGTGGAGACCAAGGACGGACTGCACATCTGGGAGGACCACTTCTACCCGGAGATCGTCGACCCGTTCACGGACGAGGTGCTGCCGGACGGGGAGGGCGGCGAACTGGTCTTCACCTCGCTCACCAAGGAGGCCCTGCCGATCATCCGCTACCGCACCCGCGACCTCAGCCGGCTGCTGCCCGGCACCGCCCGGCCGGCCTTCCGGCGGATGGAGAAGGTCACCGGGCGCAGCGACGACATGATCATCCTGCGCGGGGTGAACGTCTTCCCGACCCAGATCGAGGAGATCCTGCTGCGCATCCCCGGCGTCGCGCCGCACTTCCAGCTGCGGCTCGGCCGGCAGGGACGGCTGGACAGCATGACCGTCCGGGTCGAGGCCAGGCCGGAGGCCTCCACCGGGCAGCGGGAGTCGGCGCGGGCGGAGATCGTCCGCGCGGTCAAGGACGGGGTCGGGATCACCGTCGCCGCCGAGGTGGTGGACCCGTACACGCTGGAGCGCTCGGTCGGGAAGATCAGGCGGGTGGTGGACGAGCGGGGGTGAACTCCGGCCGCGGGCCCTCCGGGTGTGTGCCGGAGCAGCCCCGTACGGGGCCTATGCTGCGGGGCATGCCGAGTGAGCTGCGCACTCTTCAGCCCGCCGAGGACCTCGCCTTCATCCGGCGGGAGACCGCGCTGAAGCCCGTGCCCTTCGTGCCCGAGATCAGCCTGCACATGGCCGAGGACGCCATCGCCCTGTGGGAGACCACCGAACGGGCGCGCGGGGAGGCGGGGCTGCCGCCGCCGTTCTGGGCCTTCGCCTGGGCCGGCGGGGTGGCGGTCGCCCGCTACGTGCTGGACCACCCCGAACTGGTCGACGGCCGTACGGTGTTGGACGTCGCGGCCGGCTCCGGACTGGTCGGGGTGGCTGCCGCGCTGCGCGGGGCGACGGGGGTGCGCGCCGCCGAGATCGACGCCTACGCGGTGGCCGCGATCGGTCTGAACGCCGAGGCCAACGGGGTGCGCGTGGACGGCGCCCTGGTGGACCTGGTGGACGGCGACGGCGGGCCCGCCGAGGTGGTGCTCGCGGGCGACGTCTTCTACGAACGGGCCATGGCCGCCCGCTTCCTGCCCTTCCTGGAGCGGGCCGCGGCGCGCGGTGCGACCGTGATCGTCGGCGATCCGGGCCGGGCCTACCTGCCCCGGGAGCGGTTCACCGCGGTGGCGGCGTACCGGGTGCCGGTGGTCGCGGACCTGGAGGACACCGCGGTCAAGACCACCACGGTGTGGCGGCTCGGCTGACGGCTGTTCACGCCGTTCGCGCCGCTCCTGCCGGTCGTCACGTCCGCCGGTCGCCCGGCGGCGCCCCCGCCCGCCGGATCCCACAGCGCCCCCGGCCCCCGCCCCGAGCGGGCGGAAGCGGGGGCGCCGTGCCGCGGGCCGTCAGCCGCGCAGTCGCGCCAGCCAGGCCTCGACCTCGTCGGAGCGGCGCGGGAGACCGTCGGAGAGGTTCTCGTTGCCGTCCTCGGTGACCAGGATGTCGTCCTCGATCCGCACCCCGATGCCCCGGTACTCCTCCGGCACCGTCAGGTCGTTCTCCTGGAAGTAGATGCCCGGCTCGACGGTGAGCACCATGCCCGGCAGGAGCGGGCCGTCGACGTGCTCCTCGGTGCGCGAGTGGGCGCAGTCGTGGACGTCGATGCCCAGCATGTGCCCGGTGCCGGCCAGGGTGAAGCGGCGGTGCAGGCCCAGCTCGAACACCTTGTCCGCGCTCAGGTCGCCGAACAGGCCCCAGGAGGTGAGGTGTTCGGCGAGCTCGCGCTGGGCGGCACGGTGGAAGTCGCGGAACCGTCCGCCCGGGCGGACGGCCGCGATGCCGGCCTCCTGGGCCGCGTACACGGCGTCGTAGACCTTGCGCTGGAGCTCGGTGAAGCGGCCGCTGACCGGGAGGGTGCGGGTGACGTCGGCGGTGTAGAGGTGGTTGGTCTCCACGCCCGCGTCGAGCAGCAGCAGGTCCCCCGGGCGGGCGTGGCCGTTGTTGCGCACCCAGTGCAGGGTGGTGGCGTGCGGGCCGGCCGCGGCGATGGTGCTGTAGCCCACGTCGTTGCCCTCGACCCGGGCGCGGACGAAGAAGGTGCCCTCGATCAGCCGCTCGGCGGTCTCGGTGTCGGTGCCGAGGACGCGCACCACGTCCTCGAAGCCGCGGGCGGTGGCGGCGCAGGCGAAGCGCAGCTCCTCGATCTCGAACTCGTCCTTGACCAGGCGCAGTCCGGACAGGAAGACCTCGAACTCCTCGTCCCGCGCGGCGTCCGAGCGGTCCGCGAGGGCCGCCTCCACGCCCGCGTCGTGGCGGCGCAGCACCCGCACCGGGCCGGTGGCGGCGCGCAGGTCGGCCCGGACGGTGCGGACGTCCCGGCAGGGCAGGCCGAACAGCCGCTCGCTCTCGGTCAGGCTGTTGCGGCGGCCGTCCCACAGCTCGCCGTGGCCGTCCAGCCAGAACTCGCCGTTGTCGGTGCGGGAGCGGTCGCGCAGGTAGAGCACGGCCTCGTGGCCGCTCGCGCCGGTCGGCGTGAGCACCAGGACACCGTCCTGGGACTGGTCGCCGGTCAGGTAGGCGTAGTCGGAGGAGGGACGGAACGGGTAGTCGGTGTCGTTGGCCCGCACCTTGGGGTTGCCGGCCGGGACCACCAGCAGCTCGCCGGGGTAGGCGGCGGACAGCTCCGCGCGGCGGCGGGCGGTGTGCGCGGCCTGCGGGACCGGCTCCAGGGCGGTGCGCTCGGTGTCGGCCCAGCCCCGCGTCATGCTCTCGGCGAGTTCGTCCGTGACGCCGCGGGTCAGGCCGTTCTTCCGGTACTTGATGGTCTCGGCGGTCGCGGCGGGTTCGGCGGTCTCGGCGGGCTCGGTCACTTCGGTCTCCTGGTGAGGGTGAGGGAAGCGAGGTGTTTCGCTACGCTGCCCCGTCCGTCGGTGTGCGTCCCGTACGGTATATCGAACACTGCCGGGAGAGAAGGGGTTCAGCGTGAACGATGCCGAGGAATCCGTCCGGGGCGTCCTCGCCGCCAACCTGAAGCGGGTGCGGGCCCAGCGCGGACTGTCGCTGTCCGAGCTGTCCCGGCGGGCCGGGGTCGGCAAGGCGACGCTCTCCCAGCTGGAGTCGGGGGCCGGCAACCCGACGCTGGAGACGGTGCTCGGGCTCTCCCGGGTGCTCGGCGTGCCGATCTCGGACCTGGTCGAGGCCCGGCCGGGCGACGAGGTCACGGTGGTGCGCGCGGCCGAGGCCGAACTGCTCAGCGGGCGGGGCGTGGACCTGCGGCCGCTGCGCCGGATCGAGTCCGGGGACGCCGTGTTCGAGGTCTACGACCAGCAGGTCCGGATCGACGGCACCCAGCTCTCCGGCGGTCACGGCGGCACCGAGCACACCGTCGTCCAGGCCGGCCGGCTGCGGGTCCGGGCGGGCCGCCGCGAGGTCGAGCTCGGTCCGGGCGACTACATCGGCTTCGACGCCTCGCTGCCGCACTCCTACACCGCCGTGAGCGGGGAGCCGGTCCGCTCGGTGCTCCTGCTGCAGTACCGCGCGGAGCAGCGGCTGCACCTGGACGACCCGGCGGACGACTCCGGGCGGCCGTCGGCCCCGGCGCCCTCGCTCGGGCCCGGGCACTGACGGGCGGCGGTTCGACTCCGCGACCAGACCGTTCGGAATACCGAACGGATGGTTCGATGGGGTGGGGCGGCCGACGCAGGTGGGGGCCCTGTCGGGCGCCGGGTCGCCTGGCGCCGGGTCGTCGGGCGCCGGGTCGACGGGGGTGCGCAGTT